>NZ_JAUBQB010000050.1:0-52765 GCF_036701035.1 Microcoleus sp. Pol7_B2
TGGTTAATCCACAGCACTTTAAAAACTGGTTTACAAGCTGCTGCTACTGTACTTCATAAACCTGGAATCGGCTGTAAATTATGTGTTGTGGCAATGGGGGTGAGGGGGAGAAGATGTGATGCTTTTCCCGCGTTTTAGAAAGATGCTCAAAAAAAGCGCCAGAAATCATAACTTGCAAGTTTTGTTTAATTTGCAGGTTTTGTTATATGGAGGTAAAAATTGGCAACTGCTAAGGCAAAAACCGATCCAAAGCCGCTTTCAACTCTTCGATTTCCGTATCGATATTGCCTTCTTTAGCGGCTCTGGCAATGCACTCTGTTAAATGTTCATCAAGAATGATTCTCGCCACGCGATCGAGCGCGCCTCGAACCGCCGCAACTTGCACGAGAACTTCGGGACAAGGACGGTTTTCTTGCACCATTGTTTTAATACCTCGGACGTGTCCCTCAATCCGAGACAAGCGATTTACCAGCCGCCGCATCGATTCTTCATCGTGATGGTGAGGGTGGGCTGATTTATCGTCGTGATGGTGGTGGGAATTGGAGGGCAAGGATTTGTCAGTAGAAGTATCAGATAGAATCATTGGGGTTACGAAGGAAATTTAAAAGTTAGAATTCAGAATATGTTGAGTTGGTGCGGGCTGGTGACTCATGTATTGTAACTGTCAAAATATATTTAGGATCTTCATAGTGGCAGATTATTGAGCCCGCACGATCGCACACGTTTACCAGACTAACCCAGACTAACAAAGATTGACGCTATGCGACTATTTAAGTTTTTTCGCCCCGCACCTCGAATCGGTACTCGTTGGTTCGCCCTAATTTTAGCAATGACGATCGCCCTGAGTGCGTTCGGTATCAATGCTGCACCCGTTGCCGCTGCTGATGGCACAAACCCGCCCAACTTACAGTTCCAGAATTCCCCAGCCACTCCCCCGAATCCCCAACTGTTAGCACTGCGGGGCGGGGAACTCCCGGCGGATACGGCCAGTTTTGTGACGGCGGCTGTCGATCAAGTCGGGCCGGCTGTTGTCCGCATTGATACCGAGCGCACTGTCAGTCGCAACCTCGACCCTTTAATGGAAGACCCCTTCTTCCGTAGATTTTTGGGAGAAGATTTACGGAGCATGACCCCCAGACAAGAACGCTTACGCGGTCAAGGTTCCGGCTTCATTATTGACAAAAGCGGGATTGTTTTAACCAACGCTCACGTAGTTGACAAAGCCGATCGAGTGACTGTCACCTTAAACGACGGCAGGACATTTCCAGGAGAAGTGCAAGGTACTGACGAAGTAACAGATTTGGCTGTTGTCAAAATTAATACTAAGCAATTAGACTTGCCGACTGCCACCTTGGGAGATTCCGACGCGGTGAAAGTGGGAGATTGGGCGATCGCCGTGGGCAACCCCCTGGGATTTGACAACACCGTCACCTTGGGCATTATCAGCACCCTCAAACGCTCCAGTGCAGCCGTCGGCATTCCCGACAAGCGGCTCGATTTCATTCAAACCGACGCCGCCATCAATCCCGGCAATTCTGGCGGCCCGCTGTTAAACAGCAGAGGAGAGGTGATTGGCATCAACACGGCGATTCGAGCTGATGCAATGGGTATTGGGTTTGCGATTCCGATCGACAAAGCCAAGGCCATTTACGCGCAGTTAGCCAAGGGAGAACAAGTCAGCCATCCGTTTTTGGGGATTCAGATGATTGCTTTGACTCCTGAAATGGCCAGAGAGAATAATTCTGACCCCAATGCTCCTTTGATTGTCCCGGAAGTTAAGGGAGTGTTAGTGATGAGAGTTGTGCCCAACACCCCTGCTGAGAAAGCAGGCCTTCGCAAAGGGGATGTGATAGTTCAAATTGACGGTGAGGGAGTGACTGAGGCGGAACAGTTGCAAAGTTTGGTGGACAACAGCAAAATCGGTCAAATTCTGAAACTGAAAGTGCGCCGCGGTTCCCAGATTAAAGAAGTAGCCGTTCAAACTGCTCAACTGATGGATTTTTAGAAGTGAAGAGGAAGGGGGGAAACTGTTAAAAACCACATAAAGTTTGTATGTAGTGAGGATTTTAGTCAAATCTTAATATGTTTAGGTAAGCTGTTGTGCATTTAAGTTGTATGTTGACGGCGGGTTTTCCTGCCCACCTCACAGGAGTGAAAAACTATTTTACCAGGAATTTAAATGCACACACAGCTTAATAGTCACTAAAATCTTCACTACAAACGAGTTTTATTATTGGTGATTGATAATATGACACGAGTTCAACTTGCCTATCCCAAAATTCTCGATAGTAAAAATTGCCCTCATGAACTATGTATAGCTTTTGAGAAGTACGATGGCACTAATTTGCATTGGGTTTGGGAAGTTGAACTTGGTTGGTATGCTTTTGGTACGCGCCGCAGTAGATTTGATTTGGATGAGATGGGAATTGCAGAATTTAATGCTGCACATCCAGGTTTAGAAACAGCACCTGAAATATTTAAAAGAGACTTTTCTAGTCCCTTAGAGTCTATATTTCGAGAGAACGAACAGTATCACTGCGCTGAAATTACTGTGTTTACAGAGTTTTTTGGTGCTCACTCGTTTGCGGGAATCCACCAAAAGGACGATCGCAAACAACTGGTGCTTTTTGATGTGGAAACTGAGAAAGGTATGGTTGTTCCCGATCGGTTTATTCAGGATTTTGGTAAATTAAATATTGCGCGAGTGATTTATCGCGGCCAACTGACGGCCAAGTTTATGGACGATCTTCGCAAGGGGAAATACGGTGTAGATGAAGGTGTTGTGTGCAAGGGAGGCCGCAATGCTAATAATCTGTGGATGGTGAAGATTAAGACTGATGCGTATATGCAGAGATTGCAGCAAGCTTTTAAGGATGATTGGGAAAATTACTGGGAGTAATATAAAATCTGAAGGCTAACTTTTTCCATGAATCGATCGAGTAGTGCGATCGGTGAAACCTCATTTTTTGCTCCCCCTTTACCAGAAGTGTTGACAAAGAACCTATCTTGTGCTGAGATGGCAGTGCTGAAGGTGCAAAGCGGAAGTATCAATTTTTGATTTGGAGAGTGGGACGGCGCGATCGGTTTACATCACGCAGCAGTCTGTGTGCGGTCTGTTAAAATCTTTGTAACTTCTGTGTTTTTACCTATAAACTAACCAAATGGGGAAAAATATCACAGTAGAAAGTTTCTGAATTAATTGTCACAAATATCCAATGGGTTACGATAGCTGGAACAACCTCTTAATTGACACAACAGCACGTCCCCAGCCTTTAGCTGAGGAGCGCTTCCGCGAGTGGGTTGCAGGTAAGGGAATTTTCATTAGTTCTCGGAGAGATGCCGAGATGAATCCTGTACGACAAGCTGCTCGAAAATATTTATACGAAATAGGTGCTCATCCAATTATGTGGGAGGAGATGACACCAAGAGATGAAGCTTCTGAACAAGCTTATTTAAACGGTGTCGATCAATCAGATATTTTTGTGTTATTAGTTGGTAGAAGTTACGGTATCGCCGATTTCACAGGCTATTCACCCATCCATAAAGAGGGAAATCAGGCTACTAAACGCAAGATCCCACGCTTACTTTTCATGCTAGAGGGAATTCAAGACTCTGAGCGAGACGGGCGATTAAATGATTGGCTGTTGTCGCTCTACAAGGAAGTTTCTGTTGCATCTTTTTCAACGACGCATTCTTTTGTTTCTCAGCTTGATGCTCGATTGCGAGAGATGGCTGCACGAAGTTACCGCTTTTGGATTAAACTCGGTAATCTCGTCTTTCCCGGTTTAGTCAAGAGTGAATCAATTCCATCAAGAGGGGGAAATCATTTTACTGTAACTGCACGAGTAACCCAAGGAAGTGTGCGTCATGCCCTTCTAAGCCTGGGCAAACCATATAGATCCGACCAAGCATATATTAATTCCATAACTTGGTCCGATCAAAGTTTCCCCATCCAAGTCGATTCTGTTTCAACAGACTCGGAGTTTACAACGGAGAACTTAGTACGTATTGAATGTACAACACCTCAGAATTTTCATGGATATTCGGGAGATACCAGCAGGATGATATCAGTCGGTGGAGGTGTTCGTGGAAACTCTTTAGGACCAGCCGATCTTGCGTATATTTGGGCAACCTTGGCTATTTTTGGTAAAGAGGTGGAGATAGATAGCAGTCTTCTAAGTCTGGCGCAATCATTCACAAGACCTGATACATCACCGTTGCCCGAACTCCTGCGTAAAACAAAGGCATCAGGCTGGATTGCTGAAGGGTTGACAAGACTGTACATAGTTGAGGAGTTTCTACAACGGTATCCTGGGTATTTTGAATACTTGAATGTTGAACCTGCTACAGCAACGGGAGTCCGGGTTGAT
Organism: Microcoleus sp. Pol7_B2; assembly: GCF_036701035.1. Classification (NCBI taxonomy): domain Bacteria; kingdom Bacillati; phylum Cyanobacteriota; class Cyanophyceae; order Oscillatoriales; family Microcoleaceae; genus Microcoleus; species Microcoleus sp. Pol7_B2. The sequence continues at coordinate 4,371 of NZ_JAUBQB010000050.1, forward strand.
GCTTCTTTTGTAATTGTGTCAAGCTCAATAGCCGATAAGAAACCTATTCGGATTCAAGGATTTGTTCCTATAGTAGGTTAGTTTTTGTTAGCAGAATTTCAAAAACTCTCAGAAGCAGATAGATTCTAGAAATTCCTGTAAATCATAGAAATCTATAGAATCTAAATCTTCGACGTAAATCATTACGGTTAATTTTTTAGTAATGAAGGTTCGCTTTGTTTCAACGATAAAAGAGGTAATAATTAACTTGGCTAACTCAGTTCTAGATAAGCCGACACGAGCAAGGTCAGAGCCAATGATAGGTATAGCTACACCTGTACCTTGGCACTTTTGACGAACTTCTTTCCAGAGCTTATTCAGCGAAGTCATAATATAGTCGGTATTTGATTGAATATTCAAGTTATTGTTCATGTATCCATAAGCTGTCAAGAAATAGCATTTATTATGTGAACTGAGTGTAATTACTGTACCGATGGGGTATCGCCAAGTTTTTCCTCGACTTTTATCAAAATCTTCCTGGCGCTCGGTGTGATACGGTTGGAGGGCTACTTCAATATCTGCATCCAATCTGCTGCGATCGCCTCTATAAACCTTTGTAAGAAACTGTCCTTGAATACTGGAGTCTCGAATAATCTCTCCTATTTCTGTATCAAAAGTATCGTTACAACCAATGACTAAATGCCCGTTTTCATCAAAGAGATCACCTATTTTGATTTCAATATTTGAATCAGGAGAAATAAGTTTTTTAGATATAGCCATTCGAGGTCGGCATTGAATGATAGCAAAAATGAACGACAAAACTGCAAGTCCAAAGTAACCCAGCCAACCTATGTTGAGCTTCTCTGGGAAGACCAGCGTAGCAGGTTCAATAAATAGCCACAGTAAACCAAATGTACTTACGAATGAATTTACGAATCGTGGAAAGCTAATTTTAGTAATTAGCTTTAGATAGAGGCGGATTTTCACAGATTTATTTGACATTAGGTGTTAATTTCAAACTTTGATTGTACTAGATTATTCCTAACTGGATTGCCTGTTGCAATATTTATGCGTTACCAAGATCGCGGTAGCTCGTTATTCTTTTCCCAGATTTTGCTAGTTGAATAAGTTTGCTAACATTTTTATGAGGACTTGCTCGCCAAAAATCCGAACGACTTCGGCTAGCGATAGTGTCATACTTCTGTGCTGTGAGCTCTAAGTCATCTGCTGTATTGAAAATAGTTAAGATTGCCGATCCATATCTACCTTGTTGTAGTATTGCATCTTGAATTGACTTAATGATAAATCTATTCGTTTCCCAACGCCAAGTAAATGATCCAAAATAAGGGAATTCTTCATTTAGATGAACCGATTTTAGAGAAAGCAAGAATTCAAAAAGATCGAACCAATTTAAATATTGAACTTCTTCTTCATAAGGATATAGCTTACTTTTGATTAGCGGAGCAAGATGGTCGCTGACGGGAGTGTTTCTTTGTTCAAATCCAGGTTCTATAAGTTTCCCTAGACGGTCATAGAATACAGATATCGGATCTAATTTGTTTATTAAGTTAAATTCACGATCGTAGTCAAGTGAATAGATTTGACGCTCTAAAGCTTCTCGCAAAAAGTTAGTTTTCCTTGAACGAAGTGCAGAAATTCCTACAGTGTAGAGTAGAAGTAAAGCAGGATAAATCTTGATATTATTTACCCCTAGGTATCCACTTTCAACCTTTCTGGTACTGAGACGCTCTATCCAGTCACCAACAATAGCTAGCCAATCGACTGAGGAATCGTTTCCATATTTGCAAATCGTGGCAATTGCATAGATAGAAGGTGTAGTGGCTGTTTCTAAAATTTGAGCAATTACTGAAATGGTTTCTACTGTTGGTTGCTGACTCAGAAGAGCAGCGAGATCAGGAGAGCTAAGAACAAATTGAACCTTGGCGATTTCCTTTTCCTTTACCTCTTCCATGTCTTGAACACCGAAGGGAGACTCAAGTAGTTTTTTAACAGAGGTTTGAGCCTCTGTTAGGGTTTCAAACGAAATTTCAAAATTGGGAGAAGTTAGAACTGGTTGCGTTGGCAGTCTGAGCGCCTGTTCGATTGATTTTGCTTCCTGCTCTGCTGCTCGTCGCTCTCTATCCTCCCTAGTGATTTCTAAAACTGATGCAGTAATATGTCGGAAAACTTTCTCTCTGAACTCTTCAATAGTTTTATAGGTATCAGTCAATCCTTCCTTGTTTAACTCCTCTTTGTATTTTAGAAGGCGTTCGTACTGTTTTAGATCGATTCCTGAAGGGGGTGCTTCTTTATCCGAAAAGTAGACAATGCAGCGTTTTCCTTCATTATGTGCTCTCTCAATCTCTTCTACAGTACCTGAGTCGGCTTGAGGAGTGGGTGTCCCAAGTCGAGTCCAGAAGACAGCTATCAGGAGATCGCAATTGTCAACCAGTTGACGATTGATAATAGCTTGTCCGCGTTCCTCAAGATCAGGGGTTCCATCTGTTTCGCATCCCAAAGGCATCAGAACCATTTTCATGTCTGAAGAGTGCATTGAGTTCCAGTTGGCAATTTGTTGTCGAATAATTCCCCGCTCTTGAGTAACGTCTCCAGGGCTAGCAATTAGAACACGATAAAGCTTGGTATCAACTGGCATATTGTTGGGGTAATATTCTACTACAAGATTAACGATAATTACCTGGATCATCACCCTGAGTGATTTCTGAGTTTAAGTTTTCCTCTATGCCTCCAAAATTATCTTCAATGAAGATAGGAGTAATTTCCGATCGTCCCCTACACAAAATTAGCCGGATCTTGATCTCGCCGATGCTTCAGCAGAATCGGAGAACCTTGGCCATCACCCACCAAAGCCGCCGTTTCCTCCAACGCTTCCCTCAATCGCTTGGCCGCGTAGATGGACATATCGCGGGGCACATTCACCCGATCGCGCAAATACCGCAAAGCCGCATCAGAACCGGGCGGCGGCGTACAAACTTCGCCAGTCATCATCAAAGTTAAAGCACAACGCAAAGCCTCATCAAACAAGTTGTCATCAGCAGGATTGACTCGAACGATATTGCGGTGGTGCTTGATAACGCGGTGAAGTGCTTCAGCGCGGGAGGTTTCCGGTTCTGGATACATCACATCCGGCAGTCCAGCCCAAGGCCCATTATCCACGCGGGCTTTATTGACAAGCATCTGAGGTTCGCCGTTTTCATAACACCCGCCCATCTGAGGCGGTAAATCGTGGACGTGGGTGTGAAAATCGCTCTGAGTGCCACGATAGGTAGGACGGGTTTCCATCGCCGCAAACCAGTCAGCAAAGCGCGGGTTTTCTTCCCGCATCGAGTAACCTTTGTAGTAGTAAAGACTGGCATTCATGCGTTCGACGTAGGGCGTAAAGATCACATCCGCAGTGCCAAATTCATCGAGGAAATAAGGCCCCGGAGTGCTGGCGAGAGCCTTTTCTACCTGGGCGACGACGCTGATAAATTGGTTGCGGTTGTGCTGTTCTACTTTTGCTGAACTTGCTGGGTAGCACAGCCAAGAGCACCAGGCTCTAAATAGCAGTCGCTCTAGCCGCCGCAGGGGAATCACTGCGGGGTTTTCCATTCCCAAACCCAAGGGGCCATAGACTCGTTCCAGCGCGATTAAGATATCATCGCTTTCGGTGATGATGCGGCCGTCTAGTTCGATCGCCGGTAGCATTCCCGATGGCACTTTGCGTTTGTACCAAGTTTCTTTTTCCCCATAGCAGAACATAGTAACTTTCTCAATGCGGTAGGGGATTTGTTTTTCTTCCAGCCACAGCCAAATTTTTTGGCAGTAGGGACACCAAGCATGGTTGTCACGGTACAGGGTGACTCTCACCTCGGATTCGGTTTTGCCAAAGAGGCGCAAGCGGGATTGAGCGTTGGTTGGCCCGTTGACGCGATCGACTTCAAAGTCTGTGAAGGCTTCTAATTCTGTCCAGCTTAGGGGGGTCATGCGATTTTAGATATTAGATATTAGATTTTAGATTGGAGAATTGAAGACAGCGACTGCTTCGTGGCAATAATAGAACTTACGCACCAACTCTATCTGTAGGGTGCGCTGTGCGCGCACCTTATCCCTACCCATAGCGTATTCAACTATTTTTTGGTCTTAGTGCTGAATAAGATAGTTGGTTCTCAGTTAAAAAAGGCTTTGAAGACTCAAGTCCTCACTAGAAACTTAACTACAATTAAGGCGACAGTTGGGGAGGGGGTGGGGCGTCTTGAATTTTAGCCAGTGCTGCTTTCATTTCAGGAGTGGCTAGCAACTTTTGGGTATCTGCGATTAAACGATCGCCCCAGAGGTTTTCTTTGAGATATTCTACGGTAGCATAGCGTTTGTCGAGCGTTAGAGCTGCTTCTCCCATCGCTAAGCCTTTTTCTTTGTCACCTTTGCCGTAGAGTGCTACTGCTAGAGCTAGCATTGATTCTGCTGCTTTGTCGTCGATCACGATCGCCTGTTCCCAGCGTTTGATGGCGCTATCCACATCTCCCATTTCGTATTTGACTAATCCGATATTGTTAATAGCTGGCCACAGGTTTTTTTCTAAAGCAAAGGCTTTTTCATATTGGGCGATCGCCTGATCGAACCGCTTCAGCTTATAAAAAGCATTGCCTAAATCAAATAATGCACCTGGAGTGTCTGGTTTTAACTTTAACCCTGCTTGCAAATATTCGACTGCTTTCTCGTAGTTCGCTTTCCGAAAGTGAGCTTCTCCCAAGACAAATTTAATTGATGGATTTTCTGGCGACAGAGATTGAGCTTGCCCCAAAGCTTCAATGCCTTTGTCAAACTGCTCGACTTGAAGGTACAAGCTACCTAACAAAGTCCAAGTTTGAGCATTCTTGGGGGCTAACTGTGTGGCGAGTTCGGCTCTAGGTACGGCAAGTTGGTACTGCTGCAGTCTGGCTAGCTGGACGGCTTCTTCTGCAAGGCTCAAGGCTGTTTGTTCCAGTTGGGCAGAGTCGATTTGCAGGGTGTAAGGCAGGAGTGCCTGTGCGACAGCAGGCTCGGGCATTGTCGACAAACCGAGTGCGAGTAGCAGAGATATTAAAGGAATGCGATTAGGCACTGTACAGCCCCAGAAAAAAATATAAGGGTTTCTCGATCGCCTATAATAACTCATATTTTTGAGTTTTGATATTGCTTCTTGACTCGCAACACCTCGGGGTTTTCATTTAAATACTTCTCAAATTATGTTTACATTCAGGATAACCGTTTTTCTTCACTGTTTTAGAGACGACTTATCACCTCACTACAAATAGGCAAACTTAGGAGTTATTAGAAACTCAAATAAGTTAATAAATAACGCTTCGCGCTTGTCAGTTAAAAAGTTACAATATTCTGTTTTTGCTCATAAATAATAGTTTATTTTTACTGGTTTAGAGAGGATTTAATTCCTCACTACCAACCTGGTAAATTTTTCATTTTCAGGAAATAGAGTGAGTCAATAAAGCCTGTTGAATTTTGTCTAACAATTGTGCTGCTGATAAGGAAGAAGGCAAAATTTTAGCAGATACTTCTTGCAGTAGAAAGTCGATCGCCTCGGATTCCGAATTTACAGCAGATCGATAATCCCAGACTAAAATTGGCAGTTTTACTGCCATTTGCCGCAAGTTCGACAGGGCCTGCAGCATAGCGGGGGATTCTGAGGGGGCATCTCGCAAACACAGCAAAACTAAGTCAACGCTTTGATATTGCAACTGCTGCAAAACTTCTGTCCAGCTCTGAGCGATCGACCCTCGAAATCCTGCGGTGTGGATGTACTGGATCAAAGCTTGAAAGTTGGGAGTAGAAAACTGGGAATTGGGGAGGGGAATCTCGGCATTTGTCGATCGCTCGCAATGTTCCAATTCTTCCGTCGGGTTCCCCTCAGAAGAGGAGTGCAAATCGGGTAAAGTCGAAATGTCGGCAAATAAAATGCTGGGCTTCCAACTCATGCCCGCAGCAACTTGAATCACTTGCCACAAAGCACTTGGCATTAACCCGGTTGGTGAAGTTTCACTGTCGTCGGGACTGCTAGTGGCTAAACAGGGAAATACCGACAATCCTTTGACTTGATTTGCCAGTTGCGTAGTTGGGGGGTCTAAAGTCACCAAGGGGAGAGAACCCAAATTTCGAGACCGACTTAACTGTTCGATAAAAGCTAAGGGGTTTTGCAGTTGACTTGTACCGTCCAAGACGATCGCATCGGGCCGCCAAATTCTGGCCACGAGTTCTGCTTGGCCGAGGTCGTCTGCTTCTAAAACCCGGCAGTAGTTGGGGTTGAGCAGTAAAGCGGAACCTTGAGACGAACTGTTTTGCGGGCTGAGCCACAACACGGTTAAAGAACTCCTTACTTTGGCGCTACTAGCATTACTGTGACCGATCAAGTCTGCCAGCAGCCGCCGCAAAGCGGGTTCTTCCACCGGCAAGATCAAAAAACCTTCGGCTCGGTTGACACTGGCCCGTTCTTTTTCGCCTCTGGTGGCCGTGACGATCGCCGGAATCGATCGGGTATCCGGGTCACTCTTGAGCAGCGTCAGCACGTCCCAACCCGAGAGCAGTGGCAGCAGAGGGTTGAGGAAAATCGCTTCGGGACTGAACCTGCGGGCTTTTTCCAGCGCTTCGGTGCCGGAACGGGCGACTATTACTTGGTAGCCCAAACCTGAGATGACGTTGGTTAAATCTTCGATATATTTGGGAACTGCTTCGACTATTAATACTAAACGAGAGGGAGAATTGGCGATCAGAGTCGGATATTGTGGTTTTAATAATTCTTCCTCAGCCGCTCCCGGTGCCGGGACTTCTTCACTGCTGTTTCCCGGAGGAGTTGGTGGCAGCAGCAGCGTAAATTGAGAGCCTTGGTTTTCTGAGGAAATAAACGAAACGTCTCCGCCGTGGAGCCGAGCTAGGCGTTGAGTTAGTACCAGTCCCAGTCCGGTTCCTTGAAAGCGCCTGGTGAGCGGGCTTTCTAGCTGTTGGAATTTCTGAAAGATTAGGTGCTGTTTGTCGGCGGGGATGCCGATGCCAGTGTCCCAAACTGTGAATGCGATCCAGCCTTCCCAAACATTCACTTTCAATCCGATTTTGCCGCCGATCTCGGTGAATTTTAGGGCATTGGAAAGGAGGTTAACTAGCATTTGCCGCAGCCGCAGTTCGTCGGCAACTAAGTGGCTCAGTTCCGGTTCTATTTCGAGTGTAAATTCTATTTGGGCGGAGGGTTCTGCGTTTGCTGTACCGTCCGTTTGGCTGGCGCTGGGAGGGTTTTTTTCTTCTTGCTGTTGCAGTTGTTTTGCTTGTTCAAAGGCTCTTTGGCAGGTTGATGCTATTTCGACTGCTTCGGGAATTAGTTCTAGCTGCCCGGTTTCCATCCGGGTCAAGTCTAATATATCGTTAACTATTGTCATCAAATGCCGCCCGCTTTTATGGATTAATTTGGCGTAGCGTGTTTGGCGGTCGTTGAGTTCTCCGATCAATTTATCTTTGAGGAGGCTGGACAAACCGAGGACGGCCGTGAGCGGGGTTTTTAGTTCGTGGCTGATGCAGGATAAAAATTCGTCTTTTAGTCGGTTGAGGTGGATTAAATCTGCGTTTTTTGCTGCTAATTCTTTGGCGACTAAATGTTCTTCGGTGACATCTTGTCCCATTACTAGAATTAGCTTGTCTGAGAGCGGCTGTTTGACAAATTGCCAGATCCGTTCTTGATCTTTTTGTACGGGGCATTCGCAAATGTAGGTGTCTGGTTTGCCGGCGGTGGGGCACCAAGCTGGAGCGGTTAAGGTTGAGGGGGAGGCGGCTGCGTACAAGGGCAGCGGGCAACTGGTGGCTGCGGTTGAATCACGCGCGGCGAAGCTATCCCGCAGGGAATCGCCCGATCTACTTGCTCCTACTAGGCTCCTGCATTCTTTGGTGATGGCCTCTAACTGCACGCTCTTGTATTCGCTTGTTAAATGGCTTGGTTTGCGGGGCGAGTGTTTACCCAAATTTGCTGCTGGTTCTGGAACTGGTTCTGGGCCTGCTCCCAGCAAAATCCGCCACGCTGCGTTTTGACTGACTATTTGTGCGGTTGGGGTTTGCAATCTCAGGGGCAAGGGCAGTTTTTCCAACAGTTCGACTAGGGAGTTCAGGTTTTCCGAAGGTTTCAATCCTGCTTCTAGAAAGCGCAGTTGAGCGTCTAGGGCGGTGGCGATGGCTTCGGAAACCGGTTTTAATTCGATTTCTTTGACGACTGTTTCCTCTTCTGTGAGGCAGCAGAGCGAGCTGCTGTTGAGTGCGGCGAATTGCAGCAGGCTCAGGCTGTCTAGCATTCCTAAAAATTGACCACTGGCATCTGTGACGGCGATCGGAGTGTTGGAGGGGGTGCCGGCGGTTTGGCGGTTTTGCCGGGCTGGGGTGTTCTGTTCCTCTGTTTGCAGGTACTCCCAGAATTCGCTGACGCTCATAGCGGCGGGTAATGCCCTGACTGGTTCGATCGCGATCGAGCTTTCTGACAAAGGTTGCTGCCCGTCGTTTGTGCGATCGGCCGCGCGGGCCCAAAGGCTGCGGAGGTACACTAATCCAAGCGGCTGTAGCTGTTCGTTGACTACTGCGACTCGATCGCAGTTACAGGATCTGAAAATTGACTGCAGCGATTCTACCGCACCCGTTTGGAGGCACAGCGGCACTGGCTCGATAAAATTTTTGAGACTGGGGGTGGTGAGTGGCATAACAAACCTGAGAGTCTGCTCGCGAGAGCAGTAATATTTTTGATGCTCAATGTAGCTGCGAATTTCTGTATCTTATTTGTTTTATATCAGTTCGCTATCAGGCTCCGTATCTGCACCGACACCGGGGAGTTCGATGCCTACGCCTGATTTGAGGCGACTAGCAATTATTTTAAGGCTTAAGCTTAATTGCAGAAATCACGCTCAGGGTGCTTGACACAAAAACCACGGAGTACACTTTGATTCTTCTTCTGGTAGAAGCGCATCACTTATTTTGCGGTTAAGATTGGTTAAAATAAATATTGAGATGATTGTTAAAATGTTAAGTTTTTTGTAAAGGAGATATCAACTCTGAGCGATCCAGCACTTTCAGGCAACTTAGGTGGTGTACCTACAGCTTTGCTTCCTCAACTTTCTATCGGTATTTTTGTCCGCTCTGAGGAAATTGCAGCCTCTGCGATCGAGCTTTTGAGAGGCGAACGCTATACTTTAACGCACATTAAGTCGGCAGTGGAGCTTTTGGGGTTCCTTAAGCACAATTATCACCTTGATTGTTTGGTTTTGGAGGTGGATGGGGCTCTGCGATCGCTTCTGGGCAAGCTGCAAGAACGATCGCTCTTTTTGCCTGCTGTGATTTTTTCGCCTCACGCACACGTCGATGGCAGGCCCGAAGCACCATATTCAGATGGTTTTGAGGCCGCAGCCAGTACCGCCAACAAGAGTCTAGACGAAAGCTGTGCTTTTTTTTATCACCCTGCTGAGGTGCAACTGGCAATCGCTCGTTCGAGCGAAATAGCTGCGGGTATCGATCAGGCGATCGCACAATTTCTGAAACTTTCAACTCCGGTTCCTGTCAATTACCAATCCGTAACGGTCGATGCGACAGCCCAATTGACTGCTCAAAGTTTGCTCAGCCGACAGCAGCGGCGACTGGCGGAAAAACTACGGGAGCGATTAGGATACTTAGGTGTGTATTATAAAAGAAATTCCCAGATTTTTTTGAGAAATCTGTCGGTACCAGAGAAGCAAAAGTTTTTGGAGCAACTCAAGTCAAGTTATCGCGACATCGTTTTGAATTATTTTTCTCAAGATGTTGCGGTCAACAATCAAATAGATGAATTTGTGAATTTGGCTTTTTTTGCGGACGTTCCCGTGACTCAAATTGTAGAGATTCACATGGAATTAATGGACGAGTTTGCTAAACAGCTAAAAATAGAAGGGCGCAGCGAGGAAATATTGCTGGATTACCGTTTGACCCTGATTGACGCGATCGCTCATATGTGCGAGATGTATCGGCGATCGATTCCGAAAGAGACCTCTCAAGGTAGAATGTAGAAGGGATTAGGCATAATTTAAAAAAAAAAGGTAGAAGGTAGAATCTAACAAAAAAGAAAGGAGCCGACTAACTGCCGCGCGAGCGCGAGGCGGAAATTATTATAAAATAACAAAGAACAGCGGATTTAAGACAAATAACAACTACAACTAACATCTGACAACTAATACTCAACATTTAAAAAAGTTCATGAGTCCTCTGAAGAAAACCTACGTTCTGAAGCTGTACGTTGCGGGGAATACTCCCAACTCAGTGCGAGCTTTGAAAACCCTAAAGGACATCCTAGAACAAGAATTTCAAGGTGTCTACGCGCTGAAAGTCATAGATGTTCTCAAAAACCCTCAGCTAGCAGAAGAGGACAAAATATTGGCAACCCCGACGCTGGCCAAAATCCTGCCGCCGCCGGTGCGAAAAATTATTGGCGATTTGTCCGATCGTGAGAAAGTTCTGATAGGATTAGATTTGCTCTATGAAGAACTTCGCGAAGAAGACCTGAATTCATAAGATAATCAGGTGAGAGTCAGTCGATTTTAGATTTGAGACTTCGGTTTGGCGTGAAACGTTCGGCGAGCGCTCAGTCGAAGCGTCGAGTCGCGCGAGCGTCGAACGATGTTAGATTTTAGATTTACTCCACAGATGAATCTGGGAGGTTGAACAAAAGTCTAAAATTTTTATTTCTCCACGACAGGAGTGCGTGGCACGGTATCGGTTTTTGGGCGGGGTCATTAGTCAGCAGTCAGCAGTCATTAGTTATTGAGCAAGAGCCAAAACTAAAAGCTGGGTACAAAGACTCATGATCGGCGGTTAATGAGTGACAACTAAAGAATACTGAGAGTTGACAAAAATCGACATGAATGAAATTAGTCAAACGGTTCAACGAAAAGGATTGGTAACGCCAGGAGTTGAAAAAATTCGCACGATGATTGAGGGTTTCGATGACATCAGTCACGGCGGAATGCCACTCGGCAGAACCACCCTAGTCAGCGGCACATCAGGAACGGGAAAAACTTTATTTGCTGTACAATTTCTCTATAATGGAATTACCCATTTTGACGAAGCTGGAGTGTTCGTAACTTTTGAAGAATCTCCGACAGATATTATTAAAAATGCTTGCAGTTTCGGTTGGGATTTGGCACAGTTAATCGAGGAAGGCAAGCTATTTATTTTGGACGCTTCCCCCGACCCGGAAGGTCAAGATATCGTAGGAAATTTTGATTTATCAGCCTTAATTGAGCGAATTCAGTACGCCATTCGCAAGTACAAAGCCAAGCGGGTTTCAATAGATTCTGTTACCGCCGTATTTCAGCAGTACGATGCAGCATCGGTGGTGCGCCGAGAAATTTTTCGCTTAGTTGCGCGCCTCAAACAAGTAGGAGCAACTACAGTTATGACGACGGAACGGGTGGAAGAATACGGCCCGGTAGCGCGGTTTGGAGTGGAAGAGTTTGTGTCGGATAATGTAGTGATTGTTCGCAACGTTTTGGAAGGGGAACGCCGCCGCCGCACAATGGAAATTTTGAAGTTGCGCGGTACAACTCACATGAAGGGCGAATATCCTTTCACTATGACTAATGACGGAATTAATATTTTCCCATTGGGGGCGATGCGATTAACTCAAAAATCTTCAAACGTGCGGGTTTCTTCGGGCGATAAAACTCTCGACGAGATGTGCGGTGGCGGTTTTTTCAAAGACTCGATTATTTTGGCTACGGGTGCAACGGGAACAGGCAAAACGCTATTGGTGAGCAAGTTCTTGCAGAATGCTTGTATGAACGGCAATCGGGCGCTGCTGTTTGCCTATGAAGAGTCGCGTGCTCAGTTGTTCCGCAATGCTTATTCTTGGGGCATTGATTTTGAGGAAATGGAAGAGAAAGGACTGCTAAAGCTGCTGTGTACTTACCCGGAATCGGCAGGTTTGGAAGACCACTTGCAGACTATTAAATCAGAAATTGCTGAGTTCAAACCTTCTCGAATTGCTATAGACTCGCTGTCGGCCTTAGCTAGGGGTGTCAGCAATAATGCTTTCAGGCAATTTGTGATTGGAGTGACAGGTTTTGCGAAGCAGGAAGAAATAACCGGCTTTTTCACGAATACAAGCGACCAGTTTATGGGTTCTCATTCGATTACGGACTCTCATATTTCTACGATTACTGACACGATTATCATGTTGCAGTATGTAGAGATTCGAGGAGAAATGTCGCGGGCAATTAATGTGTTTAAGATGCGGGGGTCGTGGCACGACAAAGGAATTAGAGAATACACAATTACTGAAAGAGGGCCGCAAATTAAAGATTCGTTCAGTGGTTACGAACGGATTATCAGCGGTTCTCCTAGTCGGATTACAATTAATGAGAAGAGTGAGCTATCGCGGATTCTCCAGGGTGTGCAAGGTCAAGACGATGAGGATATTTGAGAGTTAGCAGTAATTCGTCGTTATTAAAAATAGGTTGGGTTGAGCTAGGAAACCCAACTTTTTTAATTTGAGGAGTTTGTGAACACTATAGAAACCGCGACAATGTTTTGCAAGTTCTTAATTGCTGAAATAGGAGTTTTTATTGCCTATCGAACCCAATACCTATAGTTTTTACACAGCAACAACAATACCTTGGGCAAAATCCAATACCCTGGCGATCGCAAATCTCTTGAATTGCCCTTGGAAGGCGAATGCTGGCTGTATGATCAACCTCAGCTCGATTGGCAAACATGTAGCCTTGCTGGTGTTAAAGTTATAGTAGGAGGGCATTCTCCTGAACGAGCTTGGGTTCATGGCCATCGATATATTCCCATCGCCGAAAAAACTGGATTGATTTTGCCCGAAGAGCAAATTGATTTTAGAGCAAGCTTGCGGGCAATATCAGCAGTGCCTAGCAGCAGGACTAATTCTTCCTAATATCGCGGTGAATTTGTCGGCACGTCAACTCAGCCAACCGACTTTAGTCGCTAAGAGCGATCGCATTGTTGAGCGCACCGATATGAAGCCAAAATATCTATAGCTAGAGATTACGGGAACGGCAATGATGCTTAATGTTGACATTAGCTACAATCTTTTGATCCCATGATCGGAGCATGGTATTGGGATTTATGTAGATGATTTCGGGACGGGGTATGCTGCTTTTAACAACCTGAAAAATTTTCCGGTGAAGTCGCTTAAAATTGCTCGCTCATTTGTCCGCGATTTAGCCAGCGATCTGAGCGATCGCGGAATTGCCAAAGCCATAGTTGCAATCCCAGATGGCTTAAATCTGAGCATAATTGCCGCAGGAATGGAAACCCCAGCGAAATGGGAATAGTTACAAGCGAGCGCCTAGGAAATCGGGCAGCGTTATATGTTGAGGAAGCCTGCCATTGCTGAGTCTGCTCTTCATTTAATCCGACATCCTTAATTGTTGTCTACCACTATGTGGGATCATCAATCCTCCCTCATGAAAGCGCGCAAAAGTCTTATAATTAATTTAATGCTCGTGTAGCTCAAATGACTAAAAATATTTTCTTACGGAATAATATAAAAGTGTTTGGACAAGGCACCCAGACGATGATGTTTGCTCATGGATTTGGGTGCGATCAAAATATGTGGCGTTTCGTAACACGGGCCTTCGAGAAGGATTACAAAATTATCCTATTTGATTATGTAGGTTCGGGACAGTCTGATATTAGTGCCTACAGTTATGAACGGTACAGCGACCTCAATGGCTATGTTCAGGATGTCCTCGATATCTGTGAAGAATTGGCCTTGACTGATGTGATTTTTGTCGGTCATTCTGTCAGCAGTATGATCGGCCTTCTGTCCTCCATTCAAACTCCTAATTACTTTAATCGCCTGATTTTCGTAGGGCCTTCACCTTGCTACATCAATGATTTACCAAATTATTACGGAGGGTTTGAGCGCAAAGATATTGAGGATCTCCTCGATATCATGGAGAAAAATTACATTGGTTGGGCAAGCTTTCTGGCGCCAATGGTGATGCAGAATCAGGAGCGTCCTGAGTTAAGTGAGGAACTTGAGACAAGTTTTTGCTCTACCGATCCGGTGGTTGCAAGTCGCTTTGCCGAGGTAACTTTTTACTCTGACAATCGCAGTGATTTACCCAAGGTATCAGTACCTTCACTGATATTACAATGCGCTGATGACGTGATTGCTCCCACCGAGGTAGGGGATTACCTCCACCGCCACCTACCTAAAAGTACGCTACGGCTGATGAAAGCTACGGGACATTGCCCGCACCTGAGTCATCCACAAGAGACGATCGAGATGATTAAGGAGTATTTGAGTGTACCTCATACTACCTGATTTGTATGGCAAACATGACCTACCAGATAGACGAGCTACTCAACACGTCACCCTGTGGATTCCTCTCGTTTGCTGACGATGGTACGATCGTAATGGTCAACGCCACATTACTGCAATTACTCGGATACGAAACCGATGAACTGCGGCAACGGAAAATGGATTCCATTCTGCCAATGGCCAGCCGGATTTTTTTTCAAACCCATTTTTTTCCGCTGTTGAAGCTCGACGGTAAAGTAGAGGAAATTTACTTCTCATTAAGGTCAAAGCAGGGCAGTGATATACCCATGCTGATCAACGCTGTGCGTCGGAATCAGGGAGGAAACTTTGTCAACGATTGCATCTTGATCTGTATCCGCCAGCGTATCCTATACGAAGGTGAAATTATTAAAGCCAAAAAAGCAGCAGAGGCAGCTATTCTGGCCCAAAAACAAGCAGAAATCGCTCTCCGGAAACAGTACGACAAGGCGATATTACTTCAAGAAATTACTCAACACATCCGTCAATCTCTTGATTTGTCTACAATTTTTGAGATTGCTTCCCAGGACATTCGCCTGTTCCTTGATGCCGAGCGCGTCGGCATATTTAAGTTCGATCCTGACAGTAATTTTGGATATGGTGAGTTTGTCTCAGAATCCGTAGGCGAAGGATGTAAATTGGTAAGCAAAAATCAATTTAACGACCAGTGTGGTGGTGAACAATATCCTGATTCATATCAAGAATGGAGAATGCAGGTAGTTGAAAATATCAATAATATTGACCTTCAACACTGTTACCGCGCTCTTTGGAAACAATTTCCGGTTCGGGCTAATTTAGTTGCGCCGTTGCTCAATGGACAAGATTTGTGGGGGTTGTTATGTATTCATCAATGTTCTGCTCCTCGGCAATGGGAAGAATTTGAAGTTGACCTTGTTAAACAGATTGCTAATCAGTTAGCGATCGCCATTAAACAAGCGGATATTTTTCATAAGTTGCAGAAGGAATTGGCAGAAAGGCAGCAGGCCCAAGCGCGGATGAGAGAAATTAATCAACAACTGGCACTCTCTAACGAAGAACTAGCCCGCGCTACTCACCTCTTAGAACAAGTGGTAAATATTGATGGGTTGACTCAAATTGCTAATCGCCGCTGTTTTAATGACCGCTTAGAGCATGAATGGCAGCGGCTATACCGGGAACAAAAACCTATTTCTCTTTTGTTGTTTGATGTGGATTATTTCAAACGTTATAATGATTGCTACGGTCATCAAATGGGGGATAGTTGTCTGTTCAAACTTGCTCAGACGGTGCAAGAGGTGGTGTACCGTCCGGCGGATTTAGTGGCGCGTTACGGCGGAGAAGAATTTGGCATCATTTTGCCTAATACAGATATTGAAGGAGCGAGTTCGGTGGCCCAACGGATTCACGCTGCTATTCAAGCTTTACATATTCCTCACAAAACCTCTGATGTGAGCGATGTAGTTACTATTAGTATGGGTATCGCCAACTTGATTCCGATTTCGGAACTATCATCGGCTGACTTGATTGCGCTCGCCGATCGTTCACTCTACCGTGCCAAGCAGCAGGGGCGCAATCAGTCCGCGACCTGCGACTACAGTGGAGATTCGATTTTTGACACTGACGCTTAAATCACAATAATTGAGACCGAGGACAAAAATTTGTCCCCCGTCTCTCAAAATCAGTCATTTTATAAATTTAAATGAGCACGGAGGGATTTGAACCCCCGACCCTCAGGACCGGAACCTGATGCTCTATCCACTGAGCTACGTGCCCTCGACTGTTTACAGTATAACACGTCTTGCGGAAAATGGCGAGTGCCGATCGCAAATTTCTTGGCCTGCCTCCAAACCGCTTGACCCATGCGGGTTAAACTCGCCCGCGCGATGATCAAATATCAGGCTGTTCTCAAAGCCAGAGACTGCAACTTTTACCTAAATGGTAACAATAATACGACAAGGGGTAAAATAATAGACTTTAATCGAGCAAACATTAGGTTCACATTCGATCGGGGTCGAGCATCTACCACAGCTAAAATAACCCGCATCAATTCCCCCTAGCTAATCGGCAGTAAATGGTGCTGCAGTTAAGACAGGTTGTGCAAATACGGTTCTAGACTAAGTTCACCAAACTTCTCAATCTTATGGTTTCTAAAATTTTAGACAAATTACCGCTGCGAACTGTTCTGATTGTTCCATTTGTACTGCAAATCGTGGGAGCCGTGGGACTCGTAGGATATCTGTCTTTTAGAAACGGACAAAAAGCAGTTAATAACCTTGCCAGTCAGTTAATGAGCGAGGTCACTTTGCGTGTCGAGCAAAACCTGCAAGTTTACCTGACAACTCCCCATCAAATCAATCAAACCAAGCTGGATGCTGTCAAACTCGGGTTGTTAAATATGGAAAACTTATCAGCTTGGGAGAAATATCTTTGGCGGCAAGTACAATTATATCCCTATATCAATTTTACCTCGGTTGGCAACAATAGGGGAGATTATAGATCCGGTGAACAACTGTCTAACGGCTCCCGAACGATGAATGTGATAGAAAAATCTACTGGGTTAAATTTTAATTCTTACAATACGAACGCTCTCGGCGATCGCACTACAGTTACCACCGTTGTCAAAAACTATGATAATCGGCAACATCCTGCGTACCAAAAAGCCGTAAAAGTCCGCAAAGCTACTTGGAGTTCGGTTTTTGTTTCGTTACTAGAACCGACATTACTGATCAGCGCTATCCAACCCGTATACAGCGACAAAAATCAGCTAGAAGGAGTCTTATTTACTGCCTTGCGTCTCGACCATCTTGGGAGATTTCTCAACAATCTCAAAGTTGGCAAATCCGGTCAAACATTTATTATAGATCGCCAAGGTACTTTGTTAGCAACTTCCACAACAGAAAAACCGTTTCGCACTAAAGGTAATGACAGACAATTGTTTAAAGTAGAAGAAAGCAGCAACCCTTTCACTCAAGCGACAGCTAAATATTTGAATGCAAAATTTAAAAAATTAGACCAAATTAAAAAATCCGAGTTATTGAGCTTTGAAATAGATGACAAGCGACAATTTTTAAAAGTCTTGCCATTCCAAGACGGCAAAGGTTTAGACTGGGTAATTGTGGTAGTTGTTCCCGAAGCAGATTTCACCAAAGAAATCGATGCCAATACCCGCACAGCGGTTTTGCTTTGTTTCGCAGCTTTAGGAGTAGCTGTGGTGATTGGCATTCTGACTTCTCAGTGGGTGACAAATCCTATTTTGAGCTTAAATACAGCAGCAAAAAATATTGCTAAAGGTGAATGGGATAAAACAGTAGAAAGCGAACGCTCAGACGAATTGGGGGAATTAGCCAAGTCATTTAATAGCATGGCTCAACAACTGCAACAATCTTTTGAAACTTTAGAACAGCGAGTGCAAGAGCGGACAGCCGAATTGGCTGTAGCTAAAGACAAAGCGGAAGTAGCGAACCAAGCTAAAAGTACCTTTCTTGCTAATATGAGCCACGAATTGCGATCGCCTCTCAATGCAATTCTCGGCTTTTCCCAACTGATGACTCGCAGCCAAACTCTATCCCCAGAGCATCAAGAAAATATTAGCATAATTAGGCTCAGCGGAGAACACCTCCTTACCCTGATTAATAACGTGCTGGATTTATCTAAAATTGAATCAGGTCGCACCACCCTCAATCCCCATAAAATAGACCTCTATCGCCTGCTCAATGACTTGGAAGATATGTTTCAACTCAAAGCAGATGACAAGCACTTGCAGTTGGTTTTTGACCGCAGTCCCGATGTGCCACAATACATAGAAGCTGACGAGTTAAAGTTGAGGCAAATCTTAATTAATCTGCTCAATAACTCTCTTAAATTTACCGAAGATGGCGGTGTATCGGTCAGAGTTAGCAAGCAGTTATTAGGAGGCATAAATCAGCAGGACAAAGGGGGAAAAGTTGATAATCCTGAAACATCAAAAAATACAGAAATTACCCCAAGTAAGGGTCTTAAGATATCTCAAGTTAGTCAGTCGGAAAATCAGATTTTTGTTCTCCAAAATGACGAGGCAGCTTCTACCTCTTCCTTCTTCCTTCATTTTGAAGTCGAGGATACTGGTTCGGGTATTGCTACCAATGAATTAGACGATATTTTTGAACCTTTCGTGCAAACCAAGAAAGGCAAAGATTCGCAAGAAGGTACTGGCTTGGGATTGCCCATCAGTCGCAAATTTGTGGAATTAATGGGCGGCGAAATGAGCGTCTGTTCTGCTGTTGGTAAGGGAACTAATTTTAAGTTTGACATTCAAGTTATTGCGGTCGATGCGGCTGATATTGAAAGCGCCAAACCGACGCGCAATGTTATTGCCCTGGCACCCAACAAACACACCTATCGAATTTTGATAGTAGACGACAAACCGCTAAATCGCCAATTGTTAATTAAAATTCTCCATCCTCTGGGTTTTGAACTAAAAGAAGCTAATAACGGTCAAGAAGCTATTGAGATTTGGGATAGTTGGGAACCGCATCTAATTTGGATGGACATGAGAATGCCTGTGATGGACGGCTACGAAGCTACGAAATATATTAAAAGCACTATTAAAGGTCAAGCTACTGCGATTATTGCGCTGACAGCGAGCGTTTTGGAGGAAGAACGGGCAGTTATTTTATCGGCGGGCTGCGATGCTTTTATGCGAAAACCTTTCCGGGAAGCCGATATTTTTGATTCTATGCACAAACATATCGGAGTGCGCTATATTTATGAAGATCCGGGTCAAACTAATTTATCGGCAATCAAAGAGAGCGATCGCGCTATGAGTGCGGCTAATTTCGTAAAATTGCCGGATTCACTGGTAGCTGATTTAAAGCTAGCAATACTAAATGCAGATATGGATTTAATTGATACTTTGATAGAGCAAATTCGATTAAAGGATGCAGTAACGGCAAGTGCGATTACAACTTGTATAGAAAATTTTGAGTACGACAAAGTTTTAAAGTTAATATCTCAAACAATATCACATGAATAACGACCTTCCTAGGACCTATCGCGGTAATATTTTAGTAGTTGACGACACCCCAGCTAATTTGCGACTGCTAGCCGGAATTTTGAATGGCAAGGGCTATAAAGTCCGCCCCGTACCTAGCGGCGAGTTAGCGCTTTCGGCGGCCAAAGGTATGCCTCCCGATTTAATTTTGCTGGATATTATGATGCCCGAAATGAATGGGTATGAAGTTTGCCAAAAGCTCAAAGCTGATGAACGAACTTGCGACATCCCGGTAATTTTTATTAGCGCAATTAATGACGTACTTGATAAGGTCTTTGCCTTTGCTGTGGGCGGGGTAGATTATATTACAAAGCCCTTTCAGGTGGAAGAGGTTCTAGTGAGGGTAGAAACCCATTTAGCAATGTGCCAGTTGCGAAAAAAACTCCAACAGAAAAACAATGAACTTACAGTTACTTTAGACAAACTGCAAGCTACTCAGAATCAATTAGTGCAATCGGAAAAAATGGCGGCATTAGGGCAACTGATTGCGGGTATTGCTCACGAAATTAATACGCCGTTGGGGGCGATTCGATCGTCTATTGGAAATATTACCAGCTTTTTGGATAACAATCTCGAAAGTTTGCCAGTTTTTTTTAAACAACTGTCAGCAGAACGCCAGCAAGATTTCTTGCGTTTAATGTACATTTATAGTCAACAAAATTACTCTTTATCTACTCGAGAAAAACGGGTATTAAAAAAAGGCGTGAAGCAGCAACTCGAGTCGGAAGGCATTGACAATTCTGACAGCCTTGCTAGCATTTTAGTCAATATCGGATTGCAAGGAAATCTGCAAGAATTCTTGTCGTTGCTCAAAGATCCTGACAGCGAAAATATTATAAAAACAGCCTACGACTTTGCTAGCATTCACAGAAGCGCTCGAACGATTTCTACCGCTACTGATCGCGCTGCAAAAGTGGTCTTTGCTCTGAAAAATTATGCGCGTTACGATGTAAATGGGGAAAAAATACAAGTGAATATTACGGATGGAATTGAAACGGTATTAACTCTTTATCAAAACCAAATCAAGCCGGGTGTGGAAGTTATCAGAAACTATCAAGATAAATTGCCTGTGGTACTGTGCTATCCAGACGAACTTAATCAAGTTTGGACAAATTTAATTCACAATGCCTTACAAGCGATGGACAATCAAGGAACTTTAACAATTGACGCGATACAACAAGATACCAGCGTCTTGGTAAAAATTATTGACAGCGGTAAGGGGATTCAACCAGAGATTATTCAGAAAATTTTTGAGCCTTTTTTTACTACCAAACCTGCGGGGGAAGGCAGCAGGTTGGGGCTGGATATTGTCAAAAAAATAATTGAAAAACATCAGGGTCAAATTGATGTGGAGTCGATGCCCGGTAAAACAGCATTTACCGTTTCTTTGCCGATTAATTTAACTGAGTAGGTAAAGCGCCGGAGACTGAAGTCGGGGGCGAAAATTTGCAGTCTACCCGCGCAGAATGTAGAATTTGAAAAACAGTGGACAGCCCCCTGGGGGTTTACCCTGCCACACTAAAGAAGGAAACTAGCGATGTCTAAATCAGCAATTTTGTGTGTGGACGATGAAGTAGGAGTTTTGGAAAGTCTGGAAATTGAACTGCAACAGGCATTTAACGGTAAATATCTTTGCGAATTTGCTGAGAGTGCTGCAGAAGCCCTGGAAATTATTGAAGAGCTATGTGAAGATGAGGTTAACATTTTAGTAATTGTCTCTGATTGGTTGATGCCCGGAATGAAAGGAGATGAGTTGCTGATTAAAATTCATCAAAAATATCCGCAAATTGTGACAGTGATGCTGACAGGACAAGCCGACAAAGAAGCAATCGAACGCACAAAAACTCAAGCAAATCTTCATGCTTTCATAGAAAAACCTTGGCGGACTCAAGAATTAATTGAAGCAATCAAGTCTGGTCTAGCAAATTTATGAAAAAACCAGTCATTATTTGTGTCGATGATGAGCAGACTATACTTGATAGTCTGGAAATAGACCTGTTAAAAGCATTTGAAGATAAATATTTAATTGAAACGGCCCAAAGTGGCGAAGAAGCTTTAGAGTTGCTGTCAGAACTTTTAGCAGAACAGTATGAAGTTCCTTTGGTTATTTCGGATCATATCATGCCTAGTATGAAAGGAGACGAACTATTAAGGAGGGTTCATGTTATCTCGCCGAACTGTCTCAATATCATGTTGACGGGGCAGGCTGATTTGGATGCGGTAGCCAATGCTATTAACTATGCTAAATTGTACCGATATATACCTAAACCTTGGCAATGTGATGACTTAAAATTAACTGTCACTGAGGCAATATATAGATATTTTCAAGATAAACAATTAGCTGAAAAACAAAGAAAACTTCAGGAAATGAATCAGGAGTTGGTAGAATTAAACCGAAAGCAGGCGATACTGATGGCAAAACTCCATGAAAACGAAAGTCGATTGACGCAATATTTAGAAGCTATGCCCTTGGGCGTGTGTGTACTTGATGCAAACGGGCAATCTTTCTACGCTAACCAGAAAGCGCGGGATGTATTGGGCAGCGGCACTGTCCCGCATATTAATTCAGAGCAAAAAGCAGCAATTTATCAATTCTATAAAGCCGGGACTAATCAGAGATGCCCCGTTGAAGAATTGCCAATTATGCGGGCACTTAGGGGCGAAAATGTGCGGACTGAGGGTGTAGAAATTCGTACAGCTAATAAGATTATTCCAGTAGAGAGTTGGGCAACTCCAATTTATGATTCTACAGGCGAAATTTCCTATGCCATTATTGCTTTTAGTGACATAACTGAACGCAAGGAAGCTGAAGCGGCGCTAATTCAAGCTGAAGAGAAGTATCGCGGAATATTTGAAAATGCTCTAGAAGGTATTTTTCAGACGACGCCGGACGGACATTTTATCAGTGCGAATCCTGCTCTGGCGGAAATTTACGGCTACGATTCCGCGTCAGAATTGATAGAAAGTATTAATGATATTCAGCAGCAATTGTACGTGGAACCGAACCGCCGTCAAGAGTTTCTGGCGCTGATGAAACAGCACGGTACTCTGTGTGAGTTTGAGTCTCAGGTTTACTGTCGAGATGGCAGGATTATCTGGATTTCTGAGTATGCGCGCACAGTTTATGATGCTAACGGTGAAGTGCTTTACTATCAGGGTTTTGCTAAGGATATTAGTTTGCAAAGACAGGGGGAAGTAGAACGAATCCGGTTTACTAATGATTTAGAAAAAGCTTTGGCAGCCGAAGAAAAGTTAAATGAAGCACTGTCAGAAAACGAAAGCCGATTGACTCAATTCCTGGAAGCGATGCCGGTGGGAATATTTGTTGTGGATGGTAATGGTAAACCTTTTTACATGAATTCTTGGGGCGAAAGGATACTAGCCCAAGGTTTAATTTTTGATGGGGGTACTGACCAATTTCCTGAAGCTTATCATTTTTACGATGCTGGAACTAATCAATTGTATCCGAGGGATAGCCAACCTATTGTTCGGGCGTTGCGGGGAGAATTTGTGCGTATGGACGATCTAGAAATTCATGGGTCCGATCGCATTGTGCCGATCGAGGTTTGGGCGACTCCAATCTACGACGAACGGAAAAACATAGTTTACGCGATCGCAGCTTTTCAAGACATCACGGAACGTCTAGAGGTAGAAACCGAGCGCCGGCAATTCACAGACGAGTTGCAAAAAGCTTTAGCAGCAGAAGAAAAATTAACAGATGCTTACGGGCGGTTTGTGCCGCACGAATTTCTCCACTTTCTGGGATATGAAAGTATTCTGGAAGTAAAATTAGGGGATCAGGTACAGAAAGAAATGTCGGTGCTGTTTTTAGATATTCGCGATTTCACTTCTGTTTCTGAAACGATGAATCCCGAAGAAAATTTTCAATTTATTAATGCTTATTTGTCGCGGATGGAACCGGCCATTACTAACAATTTTGGTTTTATTGATAAATACATTGGCGATGCGATTATGGCGCTGTTTGATGGCAGTGCGGACGATGCTGTGAAAGCTGGAATTGCTATGCTAGAACAGCTTAACGAGTATAATATTAGTCGGCATCAACCCGATCGCCCGCCGCTGCAAATTGGCATTGGAATCAATACGGGTTCTTTGATGTTAGGCACGGTGGGCGGCCAAAGTCGGATGGACAGCACGGTGATTAGCGATGCGGTAAACTTAGCCTCCCGCGTGGAAACTTTGACGAAAGAGTATGAAGTTTCGATGTTAATTACTCACAATACTTTTATACAGTTAAACGATATTTATGATTTGAGGTTGATCGATCGCGTAGCAGTTAAAGGCAAATCGCGAATGGTAACACTTTATGAAGTATTTGCGGCCGATCCGCCAGAGTTACGACAGAAAAAGTTAGAGACAAAGACAATGTTTGAGCAAGCTGTGGTACTCTACAATAGTGACAAGTGTGGCGAAGCTATAAGATTGTTTTCGGCCTGCTTGGAAATCAACCCTAATGATAAGGTAGCTCAAATTTATCTGCAGCGGTGTCTGAAAGGAGCGATCGCTCCTGCATAATACAATTTTAAATTTTAGAGTTTAGAATTGGGAATGATTTATTCCATAACGGTTGGGAGTTTGCCTACAGTTACATTTTTTTGAAACTGGTCTAATCATTGTTTATACAGGCAGGAAAACGCAAACTATGGTTTCTTGCTGCGGCAAACTTTCTATTTTAAATTCTCCTCCGTGCAATTCGACCAGGCGTTGAACAATAGCCAGGCCCAATCCCAAACCTGCTTGTTGGTAAAGTTTGCGATCGAACTGCCTGTAAGCTTCTAGGTGTGCAATCTGATCGGTAGTCATGCCGCGGCCTTTGTCTTTGACAGACAGAATAAAAGTCTGATTTTCGACGAAAGTGCTTAATAAAACTGGCGTTCCTTCTAATGAAAACTTGAAGGCATTGTCCAATAATTCTTCAACAATTTTTGCGAGTCTGACAGAATCCATAGCTACCGACGAATCTTGCAAGTTTAATTGTAAATCTTCTGTTCTATTCGCGTGTTTTGCTTGCTGCCGCGCTTTTTGACTCAGCAAAGACTTTACACAGCTAAATTCGCTATTTCGCATCTCCTTTAGCAGTTCGGGATTTGTGGCTGCTATCTCCAGTTCTGCATACAGCAAAAAGTTCTGAATCAGTCGATACAAGCGATGACCGGAAGTTTGAATTTGACCGATCATCTCTAAGATATCTGATTCCTCTAAGACCTGATATTCTGACAGAATCAGCTCAGAAAAGCCCAGAATTGCATTCAAAGGAGTCCGCAATTCGTGGGGCAGCGACATACTAATATTAGTGCGTAATTCGTCTAGCGTCTTTTGAGATTGTCGGCTAATTGTTTTTTGTTTTTCAAGTCTAATAGCAATGGCTTTTAGCAGTTCTTGCGGCGTACACGGCTTAGTAATGTAATCGTCAGCTCCCAGTTCCATGCCCGTGCGAACGTCAACTTTATCGGCTTTGGCTGTGAGGAAAATAAACGGAATTGTGGCAGTCAAGGGTTCGGAGCGCAAAGCTTTGATGACGCCGTGACCGTCTACTTCCGGCATCATCATGTCGCACAAAATTAAATCCGGGATTTTTTCGATCGCCAATTTGATGCCGACTTTGCCGTTAATCGCTCCTATTCCTTCAAAATTCTCGGCTTCCAGCAACTCTAAAATATTCTCTCTAATCGCTTCTTCGTCTTCTATTACCAAAATCTTAGCCACGGTGATAGCTCCTTTTAGTCAGTAGTTTGTTGGAAAATTCTGGGTTCAGACACTTGATAAGTTTGTTTGTTAGGCGCTTAATTAATCGTTAAGTAGCGGATATGTATAGTTAATAATTCAGTTGGTTATTGATTGGGAGGGCAGATTAGAGGCAAGGTAATAGTGAAAGTTGTGCCTTTTCCTTCTTGACTGTCGATCGCGAGTTGGCCGCAGTGAAGTTCCACAGCCCTCTTTACAATTGCTAAACCGAGACCTGTTCCCGAAATATTGCCGACATTTGTAGCTCGGTAAAAAGTTTCTAATATTCGCTCTCGATCGGCTTGGGGAATGCCGATGCCCTGGTCTTGAACTTGGAAAACAGCTTCTTTGTTTTGACAGTTGAGGTGCAAGGAAACTGTACTGCCGACAGGGGAATATTTGATGGCATTTGAGAGGACATTTCCCAAGATTTGCTGCAGCAGTTTTTCATCCATTTGAGCCTCGCAGTTGCCGCCTTCATATTGAAAGGCGATCGGGTGTTGGTTGCTGTCGTTGAGCTGCTGCTCTTCTACCAGTTGACGGCAAAATTTTTCTAGGTTTAAGGAAACCGGTTGAAACTGCAAGGTATTGGCTTCGATTTTGCCAATTACGAGGATATCTTCTAATAACTCTGTCATGCGTTTAATTGCTAATTGAATCCGCACAAAATGAGTAGATTTTTTATCTTGGGACCACTGAGAACTGTAATCTTGCAGCAATCCAGCGGAAAATTGGATGGTTGTCAAAGGTGTGCGGAACTCGTGGGAAACCATTGTGACAAATTTAGCTCGCAGTTCTGAAAGTTCTTTTTCTCGTGCGAGGGCTTTGAGAATTTCCGCTTCTGCTCGTTTGCGATCGCTAATGTCACGGGCTTCAGCAATCAGCAGCAAAACTTGTCCTGTCTCATTTTTAACAGGTTTCAGTGAGAAATCAACTGTCATAATTTGGCCACTTTTGCCTAACAAGTCGATTTCGCTGCGGAAAAACTCGCCGCGACTTGCTTTGCCGATCGCGCATTGCAATTGTTCAGAAACCTGTGGCGACTGGGCCCAAATCGCCATTTCCCACATCGGGCGGCCCACAATACCCTCCGATCGCAATCCGGCAAAATCGAGGGTTGTCTCGTTCACTTCCAGCACAATTCCTTCGGGAGTCAGCAGCTTGGTTAGCTGAAATGATGAGTCAAAAATCGCCCGAAAGCGGCGCTCGCTTTCCCGCAGCATTTGAAAGGTTTGAGAACGTTCGATCGCGTAGCGGATCGTCCGCACTAATAATTGAGTAGTAATTTGACCTTTAACAATGTAATCTTGAGCTCCCAAGCGAACTGATTCGAGGGCGATCGCCTCATCGTCCAAGCCTGTCATTACCACCATTGGCACATCAGGAGCAACTTCTCGCAGCCGAGTTAGCGTTTCCAAACCGCGGCTGTCGGGCAAAGAAAGGTCGAGCAAAACTACATCAAAGGATTGTTTGCACAGTTGTGCGATCGCCTCATACAGGAACTCAACAGACACCAGTTCCCACTCGACGCCCACAGATACTTCTAACAGTTCTGCAAGTAAATCAGCATCAGCAGGATTGTCTTCTACTAACAGAATCTTAATCCACATAGCTTAGACGTTTTTGACTGTAAAAATTTTACTCTACCAATCTTAGGTTAAACTTTTCCGCTTTCCCATGCCATTTTTAACTTGAAAATTATTATTTGGGAACTATCACCACCAGCCACCAATCCTTAATCGATCTCACCAGCTTAGCGACTTGACTAAAATCGATAAGCTTAGTGATGTAGCACCGGGCTGACAGGGCATAAAACTTGAGCATCTCTTCATCGACTGCTGAGGTTGTCATAATTACCACCGGAATCCTTTTTAACTTGAGTGCTGAGTTGATTTAAATCAATATTTCCAACTGTTCTTTTTAGGCAAAATCAAGTTAAGCATAATTAAATTGGGACGAGAAGGCGAACAGAAAAGCCTGCTTATTCCATAAAATTATTGCTTATACCATATCTTATACTATTTGCAAATGATTAAAAATTGGCTTGTCGCCAGCTTTTATAAAGTCCATTTAGCCTCGCTGAGCAAATCATCCACCAGCAGAATTTCCATAGGTTAAAAGTTTTTAGCTCGCTCACAAGCAAAGCATCTGTTCGTTTAATTTAGAGGAAGTTTGACGACTGCCAGCCAGAATTCCTCAATTAACCTGACTACTTTAGTAAATTCTACGAAGTCTACCGGCTTGGTTATGTAACAGTTGGCGTGGAGCGAGTAGGACTTAAAAATATCTTCTGGAGCTGCTGAAGTGCTGAGAATCACTACAGGAATTAATTTTAAGGCTGGGTCAGTTTTAATTTCTTCTAGCACTTCAACACCGCTTTTTTTCGGCAGATGCAAATCGAGCAAAATCAAATCGGGACGAGGTACCCTAAGATAGGGTTCTTTTCGGCGCAAAAACTTGATTGCTTCGACTCCATCCTCCACAAAATGCAAGTTATTCAATATTTTACCCTGATTGAGGACTTCTATTGCCAAATCGGCATCGCTGGGAGAATCCTCAATCAGCAGAATCTCTATAGGTCTAACAGTGCTTCGATCGCTCATAACCGGCGTATCCTTTAAAGTATAAAAACAAAATTGAACTTTGAGGCTTCAGGTACTAATTATAGGAATAGTGAAGTAAAAAGTCGCTCCTTTTCCCTCCTGAGATTCCACCCAAATCCGACCGCCGTGGCGTTCAACAATGCGCTTGCACATCGCCAAACCTATACCAGTACCGGAATATTGGCGGCGGGAGTGCAGGCGCGCAAAAATGATAAAAATGCGATCGGCATACTGCGGATCGATGCCAATTCCGTTATCGCGGACACTGAACACCCATTCGCTCTCTTGCCTGCAGGCAGCGATATGAATCAACGGGATATCTTGGCGACAAAATTTGATGCTGTTGGCGAGCAAATTTTGGAATAATTGCACCAGTTGAAATTCATCCGCCATCACGGTTGGCATCGCGTCGGAGGTGATTACAGCTTTTGTTTCGGCGATCGCAATTTGCAAATTGCACATAGTTTGCTTAACCACAGCGTTGCAGTCCGCCTGCTCAAACTCCTGACCCCTCGTTCCCAGGCGCGAATACGCCAACAAATCGTTAATTAACTGCTGCATTCTGGTGGCGCCATCGACAATATAATGAATATACTTATCTGCGCGATCGTCCAAATTTCCTTGATAGCGCTGGGCCAGCAATTGAGTGTAACTGGTAACGGCTCGGAGCGGTTCTTGCAAATCGTGGGAAGCTACATAAGCAAATTGTTCTAATTCCTCGTTGGAACGCTTCAAATCTTCTGTAAGTTGCAGCATTTGCTCCTCTGCTTCTTTGCGGCCTGTAATGTTGTAAACCAAGGCGCAACAAGACAGCAGATTACCCTGAGAGTCCATGACGGGACTGGTAGACATATGAGTCCAAATATCTTTGCCGTCCTTACTTTTGAATTTAAATTCGTGTTGTTCAGCAATACCTTGCTTGCGCCGATCGACCTTATCAAGAGCTTGTGGTTTTTCCGGTTCGTCCATGAAATCAAAAAGCGACCGCCCGAACATTTCTAATTCACTATAGCCGAGCATTCGCGCCATTGCGTGGTTCACGTAAGTAGTGAGGCCATTTCTATCAATTACCCAAATACCTTCTTCTGCTAATTCAACTATTTGCCTGTACTTGAATTCGCTTTCCTGCAAAGCAGTTTCAGTTAGTTTCCGCTCAGTGATATCTTTCATAAAACAGTGGTGACCGTTAAATATCCCTTGTACGTCGCAAGCTTTTACCATCGTTAATTGCTTGTAAAAAAACGAGCCATTTTTCCGAACGCCTCTAGCTTCAACTTCTACTTTGCCAGAAATTAGCATTTCCTGATAAGCTGATAGCATCATCTCAACATCGTCCGGATGTACGGTGAGCTGCCATTCCAGGCCAAGCATTTGTTCCGGTTCGTAACCGCATTTATGAGCGTAAGCTCGGTTAACCTTCACGTAGCGCCCCTCAATATCCAGCCGTGAAATGCCTTCCACCGCATTTTGCATGGCACTGGTTAGGTCGCGCAGCTCTTTTTCAGCTTGTTTGCGATCGCTAATATCCTGACCGATACCCAAAAAACCGTTAATATTTCCGTTACTATCAAATAAGGCAGTCACCGACAGCAGTACCGGAAACCGCGAACCATCTTTGCGAATGTAAGTCCATTCATTTTCGTCAGCGATTTCCCGGCACGGCAAGGCAAATAATACTTGAATTCCCGGCTCTATTTTCACTCCCAATTCTTGAGAAAGAACTTCAGCTCTTTGAGCGAGCTCCAGAGGCTCGTGAATTATTGCTAGCGTGACTTTTCCGACCACTTCTTCTAGCGAATAACCTAAAAGTTGCTCTGCCGCCCGATTAAATGTTTTAATTGTACCGTCGGGATCTGTAGAAATAATTGTGTAGTTAGCGCTATTAAGAATTCCATTTTGCAGTTGCGTCAATTCCAACAAAGTGAGCGCAATTTTTTCGCGGTAGGCTATTTCTTTTTGCAATGTCTGGTTAGAAATTTCAATTTGAGCAGTGCGCTCAGCAACTCGATGCTCCAGAGTTTCATTGAGCCGTCGATTTTCCTCTTCTACCTGCTTGCGTTCTGTAATATCAGTAATAGTACACACATAACTTTTCACCTCCCCATTTTCTCCGATTTGACCGACAGCTTGACCGAATACCCAAATGATTTGAGTGTGATTAATGCCTTGAAAGCGGTACTCAGATTTAAACGGCAATTTCTCCTGCGTGGGGCTATACCATTCAGTAAAAACCCGATCGCGGTCGTCTGGATGAATGCCTTGCAACCACCCTTTGCCCAAAGCTTCATCGCAGGTAATTCCCGAAATTTGACACCAGCGCTCGTTGACATACAAGCAGTCTCCTACAGCATCTGCATAAAATATTCCTACCGGGGAAGCTTCAGTTAAAGTTTGATAGCGAGCTTCCGTTTCTCGGCGCTCCATAATTTCTTTTTGCAGTATTGAATCGATCATCCCTAATTGAGTTGGACTGAGGAGAGTTAATGCTTGGGGAACTAAAGGAATTAATGCGAAAGCGGTGTAAGCAGAAATCGCGGCTGTAATAATTTTCAGACTGCCAGAAACCCAATAAACAGGATGCCAAAGCGTCCAAACTTCCATTATATGAGTAGTGCCGCAAGAGATAATAAACGCTGCCAGCAGCCAAAAGATGTTACGGAAGGGCAAGTCTTTTCGCTGACCGATAAAATAAATTAGGGATAGCGGTATTGAATAGTAGGCCAGGGCAATTATAGAGTCTGACACTATGTGGAGCGCGACTAGCTCTCGCTGCCAAAGGTAACAGTAGCCTTGAGGAATATAATTCCCGGTGAATAACAGGTGATTTAAAAATTTCCAAATCATCATAAATGGAATGGGTAATCGAGAATTGGTAATTGGTAATTGGTAATTGGTAATTGGTAAGCGGGAATTGGTAATTTAACCCAATGACTTATAACCTATCTCAAATTTTTGAAAGATACAGTCTTGAACGCACCGGGGGCTAAAAACCCGGTTTCTGGTTAGATGCCTTGTTGCCAAACCGAATATTGTCGTAGAAACTGGTTTTTCTTCCGTAACTCTTAATATAGCAATTCTCAATGATTCGCAAGCTGTAGCGAGCTCTAGGTTGGGTAGAACGAAGTGAAACCCAATATTCCGATTTTAGATTTTAGATTTTAGCTTTTCCTTCCTTCTTCCTTATCTTCTAGATAACTAAAGGCTTCTCTCCTAGATAACTAAAGCCTTCTTCCATCCATCGGTTACATCTGTTACATCCGTTGTCGAACTTCTTCCTTCTTCTATAAAAAATGGGGCGAGCTCAAAGCCCGCCCCACCAAAAATTATGCTGCTGCTATTAACCCAACAGCGCCTGAGCCTTAGCTACCACATTATCAACGGTGTAGCCAAACTTTTCTAAAGCAACGGGGCCCGGTGCAGAAGCGCCGAATGTGTCGATGCTGATGCTGTCGCCTTCGGAGCCCAAATAACGTCCCCAGCCGAAGCTACAAGCTGCTTCAACTGCCAACCGTTTAGTAACAGCTTTCGGCAGTACAGATTCGCGGTAAGCGGCATCTTGTAAGTCGAACAATTCCCAGCAAGGCATCGAAACTACTCGCACTTTATTGCCTGCGGCGCGCAATTTTTCAGCGGCATCAACGCAGAGGTATGTTTCGCCGCCGGTGCCGATTAAAATGATGTCGGGGGTGCCGCCGTCGTCAGACAAAATGTAAGCGCCTTTTGCGGTTCCTTCGATCGAGCTTCCAGCCAAGTTAGGCAAGTTTTGGCGCGACAAAGCCATTAAAGTTGGGCGAGTGCGGCTTTCAACTGCCACTTTGTAAGCGCCGGATGTTTCATTACCATCCGCAGGGCGCATTACCAACAAATCGGGAATTACTCGCAGAGAAGCGAGAGTTTCCACCGGTTGGTGAGTCGGGCCGTCTTCGCCCAAGGCTACGGAGTCGTGAGTCATTACATAAATAACTCCAGCTTCCGATAGTGCAGAGAGGCGAATTGCTCCCCGCATATAGTCAGCAAATACCAAGAAAGTGGCGCAGTAAGGAATTAAACCGCCGTGCAGAAGCATACCGTTGGCGATCGCACCCATGCCGTGTTCCCGCACACCAAAGCGCAGGTTACGTCCTTCGTACTGACCTTTTTGGAAATCTTTTTCACCCTTGAGCAAAGTCATGTTAGAAGATGCCAAGTCAGCGGAACCGCCGATCAATTCAGGTAGAACACCTGCCAAAGCATTCAAACATTTTCCAGAATGATTCCGAGTCGAATCTGCCTTATCTTCCGGCTTGTATGTCGGCAAAACTTTATCCCAACCTTCGGGAAGTTTGCCGGCAACCGTGCGCTCATATTCTGCAGCTTCTGCAGGATATGCTGCTTTATAAGCATCAAAAGCTTTCTGCCATTCTTGCTCAGCTTGAGCACCGCGATCGACTGCTTTGCGGAAGTGTGACAAAGCATCCTCAGGAATCTCAAACGGTGCGTGTTCCCACTTCAAGAAATCGCGAGTTGCTTGCACTTCATCGCTACCCAAAGCAGCACCGTGAGCGCTGTAGGAATTGCGCTTGTTTGGAGAACCGTAACCAATGACGGTGCGGACTTTAATCATGGACGGTTTGTCCGTGACTTTTTTTGCTTCTTCAATAGCTTTGTGAACTGCTTCTAGGTTAGTATCTTCGTCTAGAGCGGTATTGTCTACTGTAATAACGTGCCAATTGTAAGCTTCAAAACGCTTGCCCACATCTTCAGTAAAGGCCAAGCTTGTGTCGCCTTCAATAGAAATGTGATTGTCATCGTACAAGGCAATTAATTTGCCGAGTCCGAGGTGTCCTGCCAAAGAACAAGCTTCGCCAGAAACACCTTCCATGTGGCAGCCGTCACCCAAAATTACATAGGTGTAGTGGTCAACAATTGTGTGGTCGGGCTTGTTAAACTTAGCAGCGAGGTGAGCTTCTGCCATTGCCAAACCGACGCCATTAGCAATTCCTTGTCCCAGGGGGCCGGTGGTAACTTCTACGCCTTCGGTCATGAAGTTTTCGGGGTGTCCGGGGGTTCTGGATTCCCACTGGCGAAATTGCTTGATGTCGTCGATGGTGACGCTATCGTAGCCGGTCAAATACAGGAGGGCGTACTGTAGCATACAGCCGTGGCCGGCGGAGAGGACGAAGCGATCGCGATTAAACCACTTGGGGTTTTTGGGGTTGAACCGCATGAACCGATCCCACAGCACGAAGGCCATAGGGGCAGCGCCCATCGGCAGTCCCGGGTGTCCTGATTTTGCTTTTTCTACCGCATCGATGGCCAAAAAGCGGATAGAGTTGATGCAGAGTTCTTCGAGTGATTGAGTTGCAACAGCCATAATTCTGGTTTTTATATGTTAAGAGAGAGTGTGTGTGGTCGATTCTGACAGAGGTGCGATGAGCCGAGTTCGATCGCTCGCGTTTCTGCTGTTCAGTTTCTGTGGAACTGCCGTGAGGCTGCACTACTTATCATCTCACCAGTTGCGCTCGACATACAACTTAATTTTTTAATGTTTCGGTCGCTTTGTGCACTCGATCGCAAATTGTTATCGGAGATATTTCTGGGGCGAGTGCGGCTCTGTGCGATCGGGTTACGAGAGGGTGTAACTTAATTATTTGGCAAATTGGCTCTCAAAACCACCCTGTTATGATAGAGTTTGGTGTTTCTGACATCTTGCAGCTTTGTCACGAACAGGCAAGATGCCTGTTCCACAAAGAGTGAATTTTCTTGTGGGGCGTTGCTTTGAGCAACGCCCGATCGCACGATCGCCAGAATAGTGCAAGATGTCAGATATTTGTAATTTTAATCAGGCAATAACTAATGACTCTCAGTGAAGCCGAAGTCCGCAGTCAAAAAGTAGACGAACTGCGATCGCAAGGCATAGAACCGTATCCCAGTGAATCCTACGCGCGATCGCACACAGCCAAGCAAGTTCGCGAAATATTTAGTCAGCCGGGAAAAGAACTCCAAAACGGAGAAACTGACCCCGAAGAAATTTCCCTGCGATTAGCTGGCCGCATCACTTCCAAGCGAGACAGCGGCAAAATTGGTTTCATCGATTTAAAAGACGCCACAGACAAAATTCAACTCAAAATCGAGAAAGCAATCGTCACCGGCGAAGTCGGTTTGAGCTTTGAACAAATTAAAAAATTGCTCGATGTCGGCGATTTTGTCGGCGTCGAAGGTATCGGCTGCCGCACCCCCAGGGGAGAACTTTCTATTTTAGTGAGGGAATTAAAGCTTTTATCAAAAGCTACCATTCAATTTCCCGATGCTTATTACGGAATTAACGACCCCGAAGTTTGCCGCCGTCACCGCGAAATGGATTTGGCAAGCAACCAAGATGCGCTCAACCGTTTTATGCTTCGCAGCCGCATCGTTCAAAGCATCCGTTCCTATCTCTGGCAAGCCAATTTTTACGAAATAGAAACGCCAACACTGCAAGCTATTTACGGCGGTGCTGCTGCTAAGCCCTTCATAACTCACCACAATGCTTTGGATGTGGATTTGTATTTGCGAGTGGCTCCCGAATTATTCTTAAAAAGAGCAATTTGCGGCGGTTTCGAGCGAGTATTTGAACTAGGGAAAGCATTTAGAAATGAGGGAATTGACAGCACCCACAATCCCGAGTTTACCTCTTTAGAAGTTTACCAAGCTTATGCTGATGTTTTCGACATTTTAACAGTTGTCGAAGACGTGATATGTTTCGCAGCGGCGGCGGTATTTGGGGATGTCAAAGAAATTGAAAATCAGGGGGAAACGATTAGTTTAGAACGCAAGTTCGACTACAGCGAAAAATATCCCGGTTTCAGCGGCAAACACTGGCAAGTGAAAACGATGGTAGAAGCTGTCAGAGACGAGTTTGGGCTGGATTTTGACAGTTTGGACTTGGAAAGTGCGATCGAATCTGCAAGCAAACTAGAAATGCACCTGTCTAAGTTAGAACAACAGAGTTTAGGCTACGTGCTGTATGCAGTTTTTGACAAATTAGTTGTTCCCAAACTAATTCAACCTACATTCATCATCGACTACCCTGTTGAAGTCAGTCCCTTAGCAAAAGGACATCGCAGCAAGCCGGGATTTGTGGAACGTTTCGAGCTGTTTATTAACGGTACAGAATACTCGAACGGCTTCTCAGAATTGAACGATCCGAAGGAGCAAAGAAAGCGGTTTGAGGAACAGTTAGCACAGAAAAATGCGGGCGATGACGAAGCGCATCCAATGGATGAAGACTTTATTCAAGCGCTATCTTTGGGAATGCCTAACTGTGCCGGAATGGGCATCGGTGTAGACAGATTGGTGATGCTTTTAACTAATACTCAAAGCATCCGCGATGCGGTGATGTTCCCGACAATGCGGCCGATTAAAGATTGATTGGAGTAGCTTTTTTGCCAATGTCTAATAATCACATGGGGATTTTTTAACCGCAGATATCAGCGGATTAACACAGATAAACGCCGATGGAATTTCATCGGCGTTTATCTGCGGTTATGTGCGGTTAAAAAAACATTTTTGATATCACCGCATAAACGAACCGACAACACCGTTCAAATCTTCAGCCAAAGGATTTCCCAAAGCCTTAAACTTCCACTCGCTGCCTTCTCGATAAACTTCTCCCATCAACATATTTAATTTTCCTTCATAAGAAGGGTCATTTGACAAGCGATAGCGAGCTATTTCTTTCCCGGCGGCATCTACAGCCCTCACGAAAGCATTTTGTACCAGGCCGAAATGCTGTTTTCTCTCTTTTCCATCGTAAATATTTACGCCCAAAATAATTTTGTGATATTGTGCTGGCAAAGAGCTCAGTTTCACCAATATTTGTTCGTCGTCTCCGTCTCCAGCCCCCGTGAGATTGTCGCCTGAGTGAACAACTGTTTTGTCCTTTGACTCCAAATGAGAGTAATAAATTACATCTTCTTTGTAGTTCTTTATTTTGCCATTTTCTCCCAGCAGCAGAGCGTAGGAATCTAAGTCAAAATTTGCACCGCTGCTTCGGCCGAAAAGACCTTTTTTAGCTTGTGCAACATCCCAGCCCAAAGCCATTGTCAGTCTGGACAAGTCGTATTCGCTTTTGCTGAGAACGATTGATTGTCCTTTTGTCAAGTTGATAGCCATAGTTTTGTGATTGTGTAAGGTTTATTGTGAAGTTGAATGATTGCCCTAAGCTAACATTTTGTTTGCTGGCAAAAGCTGTTTCTAGGGTAAGAGATTTTTGATTCGTGCTGATTTTACCCAATGCGGATATTCGGCGGTCAACAAATCGTATAATTCCTCATCGGCAATATGTTCCGGGTCTTCTAAACTGAAGAAATCGGCGTTGTCTAGGTAGCGAGCGCCCATTTCGTCAAGCTGTTCTAAAAAGCTAAAATCGCTGGCTACGGATCTTGCTAACCACCCTTGGAATCCCTTACTTTTGACATCTTTCTGCGACTTGCCGATCGCCATAAACTGCCAAAATATCGGCTCGTGGGACGACCATTGTAGCTGCTGCTTGCTTTCCGACTCGTCCGCAGTTTCTCCATCGGTTACAAACATGACGTAGACAGGTCGATCGGCTTTAATAGCTGCGTAGCGCCTGCTACCGCGACCGTCAGGAAAATAGAACTTTCTAATTTCCTTGATCACTTTACCGTAGTAAGTACCTCCTTCTAAAGGATACTGTTGCAGTATATAGTGGATGAAGTTTGAGAAATTGTTGATCGACATTTCACCGGGATTGTGGGGGTTGACTCCAAACAGAAATATGTCGATCGCTGCGTTGTCATCAAACCGACATCCCAAAGCCAAAATCTTCTCTGCCAAACGCTGAATCTTGCCTGAACTGTACAGCGAAGACATGGAAGCAGAAATATCGAGGCAAAGCGCTACTTGAGCATTGTGATTTGTGAGATTTGCTTTCTTGAGCGAGATATCGGCTTTCTTAGCAAGATTAAAAATGTGCGGCGCTTTCTCCTCAAGCTTTTTGTCTAGTGCTATAGCTTTCTGACTTTTGTGGCTATCTTCAATAACTGGTAATTTAGGCGGTTCTACTGTACGTTGTGCTGGTTTTTCTTGCTGTTGAATCTCAGAATGATACTTATCAACAAAACTCTCCAACCCTGCTTTATATCCTTGTCCTACGGCCTGAAATCTCCAAGCTGCATCCTTTTTATACAACCGTCCAAACTCGACTGCCGTTTCTTCAGAAAAACCTTCTGTTAAATCATACCGGGCTAGTTCGCTGTCGGTTTGGCGATCGTACAATCGGATAAAAGCATTTCTGATTTGGCTGAAATTTTGATGTTTAGCGTGTGCGTCGTGAATCGTGACCACAAAAACCATTTCCTCAACAGCAGCCGTTACCTTTTCTAAGTCTACATAAATTGTCTCGTCATCCCCTTGAGTTTGACCAGTTTGATTATCTCCCGAATGGGCGATCGATCCGTCCGGCGACTGCGAGTTATTGTAAAATACAAAGTATCTTTCATCGGGGATTTTGCCATCCGAACCTAATGCAAAAACCGAGGCATCGATATCGCAGCTTTGCGGGTTTGGGTTGGATAAATCTTGTTGAGTTGCTATTTCCCATCCCAGGGCGATCGCAACTTTTGTTAAACTTGGAGATGTTTTAGAAAGATTAAATCTTTCGCCTTTCTTTAATTGAATTCCCATCTGGTTTATCACCTCATGAGTCTGGCTTAAAATCGAGGGAAACATTCCTACTTCCGAATTTTCCCTCGATTTATTTAGCTAGTAGCGATCGCCCTTTTATCCGGCATACTTGTCTACAAAGCTTTGCAAGCCGGAATTGTAGCCTTGTCCTACAGCTTGGAACCTCCACTCACCGTCTTTCTTGTAAAGTCTGCCAAACTCTACCGCTGTCTCCCTAGAAAAATCCTCGTCCAAATCGTACTTCGTTACCTCTGTGTTAGTAGTAGTGTCGTAAATCCTGATAAAAGCATTCCGCACTTGACCGAAGTTTTGCCTTCTCGATTCTGCTTCGTGGATAGTTACCACAAACACAATTTCTTGCACCGCCGGATCGACTTTTGTTAAATCGACTGTAACGGTTTCATCATCGCCAAATCCTTCTCCGGTTCGGCTATCTCCCAGATGTATTACAGAAGTGTCCGGCGACTCCTTGTTGTTGTAGAAAACAAAGTATTTTTCGCCGGGAATTTTGCCAGTAGCCCCCAACATAAACACGGAAGCATCTAAGTCAAATGCTGCGCCTGTGTCTGTAATATTGGTATCCCATCCCAAACCAATCCCGGCATTTTTTAGCCCCGGTGCTTCTTTAGAGAGATTGATTCTCCCGCCTTTTTCCAAATTGATAGACATTCGCCCTCCTATTCACAACATCACTGGCGTTACTACTAGCAATTATATCAAGTGTTATAGTAAGTTGACAATTTGCTTTTGGTACTCGTCCTCTGTGATTAGTTCGTGGGTATTTTCCACTCTGTCTAAAAACACGATTCCATCTAAATGGTCGTGTTCGTGTTGAAAAATTCGGGCCACAAAGTCTGTCAATTCTTGTCGGTGGAGTTTGCCGTCTCTACTGGTGTATTCTATCTCGATCGCCCTACTTCTGGGCACCAATCCCCGAATCCCCGGAATACTCAAACAGCCTTCCCAGTCTTTGACTGTCTCTGTTGATGCAGCCACAATCCGGGGATTAATCATCGCTGTGGGCTCCATGTTGGGTGCTTGGGGATAGCGCAGGTTGGGGCGCGATGCGACGATGAACAGGCGATCGGACTGAGCCGCTTGAGGGGCGGCAATCCCCACTCCGTTTGCCTGCTGTACGGTAAATATTAAGCTGTCAATCAACTGTTGGATGCGATCGTCCTTAATATTCTCGACAACTTGCGACTGGCGGCGCAGTACGGGATTTCCTAATTGAGAAATTTGCAAGATTTCTGCCATATTAATTAGTCATTGGTAATTGGTAATTGGTAATAACCATCAACTGTCAACTGTCAACTGTCAACTGTCAACCGTCAACAGATTATCCAACTTTTTGAACCGGCAAACTCCCCGGTTTAACAGTCAAATTAACTCTTTGCCCGTTACGGTTAATTTCCATTTGCAACAGCCCGCCAACCTTAGCATTTTGCACGAACTCCTGAACAGCTTCCGACTGAATAATCGGCTGATTATTAATTTTTTGAATCACATCTCCAGCCCGCAAACCGGCTGCTGCTGCGGGAGAATTAGGAACAACGCTAACAATAGCCACACCCCGATCGACTGCAACTCGCAGGCTGCTGTTAGCGTTGCTGTTAATTTGCTCCTTAACCTCTGGATTCAGCGTCGCCATTTCAATTCCCAAATAAGCGTGTTCGACTTTCCCCGTCGTAATCAGTTCCTTCGCCACCTGTTGGGCCGCCTGAATGGGAATCGCAAAGCCCAATCCTTGAGCACCTTGAATAATCGCCGTATTCATGCCAATAACTTGGCCCGAAGCATTCAGCAGCGGGCCGCCGGAATTCCCCGGATTAATTGCAGCGTCTGTTTGAATAAAACCGATCCGCTTGTCGGGTACGCCCACGTCAGAGCTCGATCGCCCCGTAGCGCTAATAATTCCCGCAGTTACGGAATTGTCCAAACCCAAAGGATTGCCAATGGCGATCGCCCATTCTCCAGGCAACAGCTTATCCGAATTGCCGATCGCCACTACAGGCACATTATTCGCCTCAATCTTCACCACAGCCACATCCGTCACCTTATCAGCCCCCAACACCTGCCCCTGAAAGCTGCGGCCGTCCTTGAGAGTTACATTTACCGTATCGGCTCCCTCTACAACGTGAGCGTTAGTGAGAATCAGGCCGTCGGCACCGATGACAAAACCCGAACCAGTACCCCGTTCGAGCCCGCCCCGGCCCCCCGAATTCGGTTCTCTGCCAAAAAAATCTTCCGGCGACAGCCCTCTATTTCCAGGTTTCACCCGGCGCGAAGCATCGATCCGAACCACTGCCGGGCCAACTTTTGCCACCGCAGCCACAATAAAATTCACATTAGCCGCGTCGCCTGACAAGGAAACCGGCGGCAAGACTTTGCTAACTCGATCCTTTTCCTTTGTATTAGGAGGCAGTTGCAATTTCGGTTCCAGCGCCCTTTGTCCCGAATCGCCAGAATTTCCACGAAATTGAGAAACCGTCAGACGATCGCCCAACATGGCGGCCCCGGCTCCCGTTACCAGCAGCAATATGTAAATTGCCGGTTGCTTCCAAAATTTGCCAGTAGAACTCTTCATGGCCATGTTTTAAGGCTTTCCTGCCAAATCTAAATATTTGCTGAACAGCTCCCCGATACCTGGTTTGGGCTGCAGAGCCGCCAAATTTTTGGGCGATGGCGCCCCGCCCCGCAAGCTACGGCAGACTCCCTTAAACTTTAGCATCTGAGGACTAAACTCTCTAGAGTAGAATTAATATCTTGAATGCCGATCGGCAGAGGTGAGCAGTGGACATTCCCCTCGAAAGTCTGTGGAATCAGATACTTGAACGTCTCCAGGTACAACTGAGCAGACCTAGCTTTGAGACGTGGATCAAAACTGCCCGCGCCGAACAACTCGAAAATAACTGTTTGATCGTCAGCGCCCCCAACCCCTTTGCTCGCAATTGGTTGCAAAAATATTACAGAGAAATCCTTGCCGATGCAGTGTACGAAATTCTCGGCTATCCCGTAGACATTTACTTGACAATTGCTGGGGGCAACGAAACAGGTGGCAGCAGTGACTCAGCCATGATTTGGCCTTCCCCCATCGCCGCCGATGTCCCCGAAAGCCACTCGCTTCACCCCCCCAAACCCGCCAATTTAAACCCGAAATACTTATTTTCCCGCTTTGTCGTCGGTTCCAACAACCGCATGGCTCACGCGGCCTCCCTCGCGGTAGCCGAGTCTCCGGGCCGAGAATTCAATCCCCTATTTTTGTGCGGTGGCGTCGGTTTGGGCAAAACTCATTTGATGCAGGCGATCGGTCATTATCGCTTGGAAATTGACCCCAACGCCAAGATCTTTTACGTTTCTACTGAGAAATTTACTAACGATTTAATCGCGGCAATTAGGAAAGACAGTATGCAAACTTTCCGCGATCATTATCGAGCAGCCGATGTTTTATTAATAGATGATATCCAATTTATTGAAGGCAAAGAATACACTCAAGAAGAATTTTTCCACACTTTTAATACTTTGCACGAAGCCGGAAATCAAGTAGTTTTAGCTTCCGATCGCCCGCCGCAGCAAATCCCTCGCCTGCAAGAGCGTTTGTGTTCCAGATTTTCCATGGGATTAATTGCCGACATTCAATTGCCCGACTTGGAAACTAGGATGGCAATTTTGCAGAAAAAAGCCGAGTATGAAAATATGCGTCTGCCGCGAGATGTCATTGAATACATTGCTTCTAGTTACACTTCCAACGTTAGGGAATTGGAAGGTGCTTTGATTCGGGCGGTAGCATATCTTTCAATTACCGGTTTGCCGATGACCGTGGAGAATATCACCCCGGTTTTGAACCAGCAAACTGAAAGCTTAGAGGCGACGCCAGATGCAGTAATTGCAGTTGTGGCTGAAGAGTTTGATGTTTCTGTGGAAGATTTGAAAGGCATTTCTCGCAGGCGAGAAATTAGTCTTGCCCGTCAAGTAGGGATGTATTTAATTAGGCAGCATACTGGTTTGAGTTTGCCAAAGGTGGGCGAAGTGTTCGGCGGCAAAGATCACACGACTGTGCTTTACAGTTGCGACAAAATTGCTCAGTTGCGGAACACTGACCCGAATTTGGCTCAAACTTTGCGTCAGTTGAGCGATCGGATTAATGTTGTCAGCCGTAAAACTTAATTTGAAGTCAGTTGTCTGTTGACAGTTGTCTGTTGTCATCACCCAACACCGTCAACAGTTACCAGTCAACAGTCAACAGTCAACAATTCCCATTCCCAATTCCCAATGCCCCATAATAGACAATCTTGCCTGTGGAAAAACCTGTGGAAAAGTCCCCCTCCGTTTGTGGAAAACTTTACTCGATAGCCCGAAATAGTTTTTGCACAAAAATGGGCGGGCGATCGACCGCACCAGCTTTCCCACCAGTTTTCCACAGGTAATATCAATTCCGGCTGCGCCGGAATGATATCAAATCCTTGCTTCAAAAGTCGGGCGTAAAGTCGAATCCCGAGGCCAACAAATAATTCGCGCAATTTTCATTTTTTTGACCCTCCTTCTACAGTCAACAGTCAAGAGTCAACAATGATAAGGAGTGCAACCGGAATCGATATCATGCTGGTCTGCGAGTCGCAACGGCTAGTTTAACTCCTTTAACTTGTCGCACCCGATCCATAACGGCTACAGCCAAGCCAAAATCAACCTTTTCGTCAGAGTTAATCACGGCAATCAGGCCTTGACGAGTAGCAGCTAAGGCGCTCAGTTGTGCGGGCAAAGCCTCTACCGTTGTGGGCTGACGATCGAGACTGACTTGTCCTTTTGAATCAATCGTGATGGTGACTCGGTTCGTTACCTGTGTCGGCTGGCTCGAAGTCGCTTTGGGCAAATCCACAGGCAGTCCTTCAGGGTTGGTTAAGAACAAGCTAGAGAGAATGAAAAATGTGAGCAGCGAGAACACCACATCAATCAGCGGTACAATATTAATTTGTGGAGGAATTTCAGGGTCTTTGGGTAAGTTCATATTCTTTTTGTGCAATTCGATAATGACGACGATAGAGCAGTTCTAGCTGCCCTGCATATTCTTCAATTCGGCCAACTTCGCGCTGATATAAGCCCCGGTAAATGCTGGAAAATGTCAGAGTGATAATGCCCACGAGTAATCCGGCAGAAGTGGCAATCAAGTCTTCGCTAATGCCTGCGGTCAAACCCGATTTATTTGTCGCTCCAAGGTTGCCAATATTAATCGAGGCAAATGTGGTCATTAGCCCAAATACTGTGCCTTGAAGACCGAGCAATGGTGCTAGCGCAACGATGGTGTCAAAAATATGATTGAACCGCTTCAGTAGCGGAATTTCGATTTTTCCCTCGGTTTCTAGCGCTAGAATAAATTCTTCAGGTGTCGCGTCTTCAAGCTGCAACGTGCTGAGGAAAATGCGGGCGATCGGTAAGTCAACATTCTGCTTGAGCTTATCGATCACACTTACCATGTTATTGAGTTGATAGAACCGCAAAACATCATGAGCAACTTGCTTTTGTCGTCTGTAAATTTTGATCCAGAATATGGCGCGTTCGCTCGCCAGCGTTACCGATAGAATTGAACAAAGCAGCAGCGGCCACATGACAAGACCGCCTGCCAAAAATTGTTCACGTATTGCTGAAAAATTCATCCACTTCTCCTAATTGACCGCTGGTAGTACCAGCAATTTTGCTCGACAGCACTGATGATAATCTATCTCAATAAAAAATCCAATACCAAAGGCAGATGAATTTGAGTCTTCCAAAGCCATACGAGGAAATTGGCATCATCTTGAATCAACGCCAGCCGATCTAGACGGGGTGACAAGCAGGTTGAAAGCAAGGCTGGGTCAAGGTTTTGAGTTGAGTGACCAAGCGAAAGGCTCTTCGCTGGCGTAACTCAAGAAAAGAGAGTGGCGATCGTAGAGAATCAGGTTCAAGCATCTCTCGGACGATCTTATGAGTCAATAAGCCTGTCAATAATCCACTATTTTTTTTGAGGTTCAGGGGCTTTAATGCTTTTACCATCAAGGTTCCACAGGCATTGTCACCCCGTCAACAGCCGATCGCCAAACCAAGTGAGACTGGAACCTGCCCGCACATGGGCTGGGCGATCGCTCGTAGGATCTGCACCCTTGCTGTAACGAAGCGCTACGCTCTTAAGCACTGTAGCGTGCAGCGTAAAATCTCGCTGTACAGTCAACAGTCAACACTCAACAATGATTCCGGCGCAACCGGAATCGATATAATTCTTAGCTACAAGTCACGCCCAGCAAACAATTAACTTTTTTTTCCACAGTTTCCACAGGGCGATCGATACAAAAATAATTCAATAAATTAAAAAATACTAGCGATCCCTGCACACCTAACATAGATAATTCGCGACGCGCGCTGACTTCAGAAACCCGGTTTCTACGAAGCCTTCTCGTTTTTACAGACAAAATTTTGCCTAGAAACCCGGTTTCTAGCCCCATGCTTAAGCCCTACACACAGAAAAACTGACCCGCCGGCTTTCTGTGATACGATTTGTTTCTGTTTCAAATCCGGTTAATTAACCTTCCTACCATGAAATTGGTTTGCACCCAAAGTGACCTCAACGCCAACCTCTCGTTGGTAAGTCGGGCCGTTCCCTCCCGCCCGACACATCCGGTACTCGCCAACGTGCTCTTAGTAGCGGATGAGGAAAATCAGCGGGTTAGCTTGAC
Source organism: Microcoleus sp. Pol7_B2 (assembly GCF_036701035.1). NCBI lineage: Bacteria > Bacillati > Cyanobacteriota > Cyanophyceae > Oscillatoriales > Microcoleaceae > Microcoleus > Microcoleus sp. Pol7_B2. The sequence continues at coordinate 48,432 of NZ_JAUBQB010000050.1, forward strand.
AGCTTTCGATCTCAGTTTGGGCATTCGTACCAGCTTCGCAGCAGAAGTAACAGGCGGCGGCAGTTTTACCATACCCGCTAAATTACTCAACGATATTGTTTCGAGACTCCCAGATGGAGAGATTACTTTAGAAGACGAAGCGGGGGACACCGTAGCATATCTCACTTGCAGTTCTGGCAGCTACCAAGTTAGAGGCATGGGCCCGGAAGAATTCCCAGAATTGCCCGCCATCGAAGGCGGAACAATCCTCAAATTACCACCGGAAGCCTTGATAGAAGGACTCAAAGGAACTTTATTTGCTACTAGCCCCGACGAGGCAAAACAGGTACTTGCAGGCGTGCATTTAAAGGTATTGCAAGATTGCCTGGAATTTGCAGCTACAGACGGCCACAGATTGGCAGTAGTTCAAACTGCAAATGAAAAAGCTGAAGGCGAAGAAACCCAAGAAGAATTTGAGGTGACTGTCCCCGCTAAAGCATTGCGGGAAGTAGAAAGAATGCTGGTGATGCGGCAGTGGACTGAACCTGTCACCCTGCATTTTGAACACGGTCAAGTAGTGTTTGAGTGGGCAGACCAGCGGCTGACAACCCGCACCTTGGAAGGGCAATATCCCGCATATCGGCAGTTGATTCCGCCCTCCTTTGAGCGGCAAATTACCTTAGAAAGGCGATCGTTCTTAGCAGCAGTAGAAAGAATAGCCGTTTTTGCAGACCAAAAAAACAATATTCTCAAATGCAGCATCGACGAGGAGAATCAGGAAATTACTTTGTCTGTAGATGCTAAAGATGTCGGCTGTGGCAAAGAGTCAATGCCCGCACAGATTTCGGGAGATAGCATAGATATTGCTTTCAACGTGAAATATCTGATTGATATTTTAAAAACGGCTCAATCCCCAGAAATTCAACTGCAATTAAACGGTGCTTTAGCCCCCGTAATTTTCCAGCCTTTGGGTGGAGTCAATGCTACATTCTTGGTGATGCCAGTTCAGCTAAGAGCTTAAAAAGAGTCAGTAGTCATTAGTCAACAGTCACCGATGCTGCAACCGGAATTGATCTAATTCATCTGCGTTAATCGGTGTTGATCTGCCCTCATCTGCGGTTAAAAAAATATAATTTCTCAGGCCGCAGATGACAAGGGATTGACCTGATTAACGCAGATAAAGAGAAGAGAGATAGGAATAATTCCGATGCTAATAGCTTTGATATGACTTATTCCTTCAAATCAATGGCAACAAAATTTCAAATTCAGTACCTGTACCGGGCGTAGAATGCAAATTCAACTTGCCTTTATGCTTTTCCGTAACAATTTGATGGGTAATTGCCAAGCCCAAACCGGTACCTTTGCCTGCGGGTTTAGTAGTAAAAAACGTCTCAAAAATCCGCCGCTGAATTTCTGGCGGAATTCCGGGTCCGTTATCGGCAATTCTGATGGCTATCCAAGCGTTATTTTGATTTTTTTCGGCTGCTTCGGGGCTAAAGGTGACTGTCCCCGCTAAAGCATTGCGGGAAGTAGAAAGAATGCTGGTGATGCGGCAGTGGACTGAACCTGTCACCCTGCATTTTGAACACGGTCAAGTAGTGTTTGAGTGGGCAGACCAGCGGCTGACAACCCGCACCTTGGAAGGGCAATATCCCGCATATCGGCAGTTGATTCCGCCCTCCTTTGAGCGGCAAATTACCTTAGAAAGGCGATCGTTCTTAGCAGCAGTAGAAAGAATAGCCGTTTTTGCAGACCAAAAAAACAATATTCTCAAATGCAGCATCGACGAGGAGAATCAGGAAATTACTTTGTCTGTAGATGCTAAAGATGTCGGCTGTGGCAAAGAGTCAATGCCCGCACAGATTTCGGGAGATAGCATAGATATTGCTTTCAACGTGAAATATCTGATTGATATTTTAAAAACGGCTCAATCCCCAGAAATTCAACTGCAATTAAACGGTGCTTTAGCCCCCGTAATTTTCCAGCCTTTGGGTGGAGTCAATGCTACATTCTTGGTGATGCCAGTTCAGCTAAGAGCTTAAAAAGAGTCAGTAGTCATTAGTCAACAGTCACCGATGCTGCAACCGGAATTGATCTAATTCATCTGCGTTAATCGGTGTTGATCTGCCCTCATCTGCGGTTAAAAAAATATAATTTCTCAGGCCGCAGATGACAAGGGATTGACCTGATTAACGCAGATAAAGAGAAGAGAGATAGGAATAATTCCGATGCTAATAGCTTTGATATGACTTATTCCTTCAAATCAATGGCAACAAAATTTCAAATTCAGTACCTGTACCGGGCGTAGAATGCAAATTCAACTTGCCTTTATGCTTTTCCGTAACAATTTGATGGGTAATTGCCAAGCCCAAACCGGTACCTTTGCCTGCGGGTTTAGTAGTAAAAAACGTCTCAAAAATCCGCCGCTGAATTTCTGGCGGAATTCCGGGTCCGTTATCGGCAATTCTGATGGCTATCCAAGCGTTATTTTGATTTTTTTCGGCTGCTTCGGGGCTAAAGCCGACGTTTGGGCAGGCGGATGATAGCTGTCTTGAATTTTGTCGATCGCCCATAACATAATTTTGAATTAATTCCGAATTAACGCAGTCTCCGTCAGAACTATCTATTACCTCAGTTTCAATAGTAATCGCAGGCATAAAATCTTTTTCTGCTTTTACCTCTTCCAAAGCGTCGATCGCATTGCTGATGATATTCATAAATACCTGGCTCAACTGACCAGAGTAACACTTGACCAAAGGCAAATCTCCATAGTTTTTAACTACTTTAAACCCGTACTTCAGACGATTTTTCATAATTAGCAGCGTACTGTCAATACATTCATGGATGTTAGCTTGTTTCAAGTGGGTTTCGTCCATGTGAGAAAAGGTGTGCAGGCTGGTGACGAGTTCGGTCAGCCTCTGTGATGAAACTTTCATACTTTTGAGAATTTCCACCCAATCTTCTTGCAAAAAATCAAATTCTATGTGTTTTTTGAGTTGGTCAATTTTTTCGTTTTCACCGACAATGTGTTCGTAAGCAGACAGCAAGTCCATGATGTCTGTCAAATAGTTGGACAAAAAGCCTAGATTTCCGCTGATGCAGGTGACGGGATTTCTAATTTCGTGGGCGACTCCAGCTACCATCTGCCCCAAACTGGCTAGTTTTTCGGTTTGAATTAGTTGAGATTGAGTTTGCTGCCTCAGCAATTTTGTTGCTAGTTCATGAATGTTGGATTGGGCTACTAACAGTTCGTGCACGTCTAGCAAACTATAAGTTTGAGGCGAAACTTGAACCACAATCGGTTCGTAAAGCAGTTCTTTCGATCGCAACAGCGACTTCCTGGCTGCATCCACGATTAAAGTATTGCTGGGAAAAATTAAACTCTCAGTTTCGGCAAAGCGGTACAAAGCCCTCACAGGTCGCTTTAAAAATAATTCTCGCCCAAAAGGACGGCTGATAAATTCTAAAAATCTCCGCCGGGAAATCATACCGGCAAATTCACCTTGATGAGTGACAATGACTCCTGGTAACAGTGGATTAGCTTCTAACATCTGAGAAATTCGGATTCCCCAATCCGTAGCTTCTACCTGAAAATCGTAAAGCGACAATTGTTGGAGAGTAGAGTCTAAACAAAGTTCTCCTAGGTCAGCCTCGGAGATGGGTTGGACGGGTCTTTCTACGCAGGAGGTATTCAACATAAATTTATCAGCACGCTTTTTTGGGTTCTATTTGCCAGCAGACATTCAGCTACCAAAGGTCAACAGGTGAGTTGTTGAGTGTTTTGACCGGCATCCCCCTGGCACACTGCATTTTAAATTACACACAAAACTGACTGTAGCAAGGAAAATTTTACCACTTAAAGTATTAGGCAAGATTGAGTATCACCGAGATAAATGCGCCCTGGTAATTATACCTGACTTTATTTTATACTGACTTGAGCGGTATTAGCGCTGGGTTCAGCTATTTAACTATTCATTAACCTTAAGTGATCCTCTTAACCTTTTGTTAATAAATTATTACCCTGAGAAATATAATTAATTGATAATAGAAGAAAATCGGGATTGCCCGATCGCCAACACGATGCACCCGTCAGCAGACAAGTTAAAAGCCCAAATTGGGGCGATCGCGTCCCTGAGTTTTAGCTCGCTAAGGGCGATGGCGAGACGCCTTGCAAGCTACGGCATTTGAGGCGATTTCATCCCATCTCCCCGATCCGGTACTCGCAACCCCCCGTAACGCTCAGCCAGCGACACACCTGCCAGTGCGTCCCCTATAGGTCAATACGGTTCAGTTAAGAGCTATGCAGTGCTTAAAACAATAAATACAGGAGGATTCATTATTATTCCAGTACCTCT
>NZ_JAUBQB010000051.1:0-52284 GCF_036701035.1 Microcoleus sp. Pol7_B2
TCTACTGAATATGCTTTCATTGGTGTATTTTTTTTAATCTATTCTTATTGTACCTCATAACACCCGGAAGTGCTGTATAATTCAGAACCAGAACCGGATATTGCTGTAGTGCAAATCGACCCCCGGCTGTACCAATATTTTCATCCCGCACCCGCCAACATTTTCTTATTAGTAGAAATAGCGGATACCACCTTAGAAACAGACCGCAATCGAAAAGCAGCGGCTTATGCTAAGGCAAGAATTACTAATTATTGGATACTTGATTTTAACACGCGGCAAGTTTATGTTTTTCGCGAACCAGGCGAGACAAACTACCTACAATAAACAGTATTTAATGAAGATGATGTTTTGTCAATGCTGGCATTTCCAGAAATAGAAGTTCAGATTTCGCAACTTTTTCCTTAAGTAGGGGCAGGTTTTACTAACAATAATTGCCTAAGACAAATAATCGCCTAAACCTTTCCCCACCAACCTATCAATTACCAATTACCCAATTATAAATTACCAAATCTTCTGGGTCGTCCCGATCGCTACAAAAAACTTAGTATTAGAGCGTAGCATGAGTTATACTCCTACTGGAAAGACTGTGACTGCCAAAAAATCCCGAAATCAAAGTTTATGAGCAACACTTCCCCGCCTCAACCAGCCGCCAACAATCCCGCGACACAAAAACTCAGCCTCTCGACAAAATTAGCTTACGGTGCCGGCGACCTCGGCCCGGCAATTACCGCTAATGTTTTGGCATTTTACCTCCTAGTTTTCTTTACCAATGTCGCTGGTTTACCTGCCGGCTTAGCCAGCAATATTTTGGTAGTTGGCAAGGTTTGGGATGCCATAAATGACCCGATTGTGGGGGTTTTGAGCGATCGCACTTCTCACCCTTGGGGCCGCCGATATCCTTGGATAATATATGGTGGAATTCCCTTCGGTATATTCTTCTTATTGCAGTGGATTGTACCTAGCACCGATCACACAGTGTTATTTTGGTACTATGTTGCGATCAGCATTTTGTTCAACACCGCCTACACGGCTGTCAATCTTCCCTACACTGCCCTGACTCCAGAACTTACTCAAGACTACAACGAACGCACTAGCCTTAATAGTTTTCGGTTTGCTTTCTCAATTGGCGGCAGCATCTTTTCATTAATCTTAGCTCTAATTATCTTTGCTGTATTTGACAAGAACCCGAATCAACAATATTTAGTATTAGGTGCAATCTGTGCAGTTATCTCTGTCTTGCCTTTGTACTGGTGCGTTTTGGGAACTCGCAAGCACGTCGCAGCCCAACTATTAGAAAACGCAGAACTCGATAATTCTACATCCTTACCACTGAAAGAACAGTTGCAGATTGCATTTAGCAATCGCCCTTTTTTGTACGTAATTGGAATTTATCTTTTTTCTTGGCTGGGAGTGCAGTTGACTGCTACTATTATTCCCTATTTTGTTGTTAACTGGATGCAACAGCCACAGTACGTTTTTAGCTTGGTGGCGATCGCAGTTCAGGGCACTGCATTAATCATGCTATTTGTTTGGAGTAAAGTCAGCGAGAGATACGGCAAAAAAGCCGTATATTTTATGGGCATGAGTTTGTGGATTATTGCCCAAGCTGGACTATTTTTCCTCCAACCAGGACAAGTCTTGCAAATGTACTTATTAGCAGTCATGGCAGGTGTCGGAGTTTCCACGGCTTATCTAATACCTTGGTCGATGATACCGGATGTGATCGAACTCGACGAACTGCAAACAGGAGAAAGACGCGAAGGCGTTTTCTATTCGTTTATGGTACTGCTGCAAAAAATCGGATTGGCAGGGGGTTTGTGGTTGGTAGGCCAAGCATTAGAAGGAGCTGGATTTCTATCTACAGTTCCGGGACAGCCGGCACCCGTACAGCCAGAGTCTGCACTGTTTGCGATTCGAGTTGCGATCGGGCCACTGCCCACAATTGCTTTAATTGCTGGCATGATTCTTACATATTTTTATCCTATAACCCGCGAAGTTCATGCAGAAATTTTGTTAAAACTGCGAGAAAGAAAAGCACAAAATCAGTAAGCCTTAATAAGGAGTAGTTGGTCATTAGTCAACTCGAAAAATAACCACTACCAATAGCTGAGTCGAGCGAGATTAATAGCAATCCTCCCCTCTTGTGCGAACTCTTTTTTTATTTAACAATGTGTCATCTTCTGATTGCATCAGTTAATTCAAAAAAAGCCCGTTGCGCGTTTCCCGAAAGGATTGCTATAGTTTGCTCGGAGAGCGACTCAAAGCGATAGTTTGGGTAATAGCCTCGGAACGCAGAAACCTAGTTTTTTTTACGAAAATACATAAATCGCGCCGCGCCATCCGCCCCGCTAGACAAACCCCGAATGCTTGAGTTGTTCGAGATGTCGATCGAGGTTGAGAACACAAAATATTAAATTTTATGTCTGTCGCGCACTAAAGAGATGAGTTTGTGATATAATTACGAGGATAAACTAAGTATATAAACTTTCTCACTCATCCAACTCCTCAAAAAGTTTATAATTAAAAGAAGAAACAGATTTTTCTCGGAAATTGATTCGATTAGTTGCCGTTCCCAAAAATCTGCAGAATGTGGCTAATTATATCTACATGGGAAATGCAAAACTTTTTAGCCGGTCAGTTAGGGCGTAAGTTAACAAGTGCTTCTGCAGTTGACTCTGAACCGAAAAAAGGCATAGAGGACAAACCAATACCAGCGCAAGCGGCGGCTGAGGTGTTACGGTCAATTGTAAAAGTTTGGTAAAGTTATTGCACCGCCTGTCGCGAAGCGGAGCAACACCTCAAAAAGTTGGCTTCCTCGCCCGGAAACCCGAAATACAAGCACAACGCAGCAGAGCCAAATGCAGTCTGATATAACTCTCCAGCAGTTGTAAAAGAACTTTTGCTGCCGGCATGGCATAGGGATTTAGTTATTTTTGTATACTATGTCAAAGTAGTGAGAACTATTAGAAGGAAGTGGGCTCGACCAACCAATAATTTCGTGTGATATCCTTAAGCCAATGCTTAAAGTATCAACCTGAAGGCTCGCAGAAGAAAGCTGATTTTACCCACAAAATATCAAAGAGGTCAACATGGAAAGAGAACAGGACGCTCATATCGTACCCATTAGCAACCAGAGCCGACAGGTGCAGCAATTTTCCGTTGACGAGGGAGAAGAGTTAAGCGCGCAGCCTCAGAAAGGATTGAATCTCAAGCCGTTGTTGAGGACTTTTCAGCGACAAGCCCTAATCATTATTGGGATTATAGGTATAGTAGGCGCTGGAGCTGTTTATCAGATCAAGGGAGGCAAGAAAACATATCAAGGCGATTTTCGGATGCTAGTGGAACCTGTGACAACGGAGGCAAGAATTGCTGACCCCTCTGCCCTAGCAAATCGCAGCGAGGGGGGAGGAGTACCTAATCGAGATTTTTTTAGTTTAGACTACGCAACTCAACTTCAAATTCTCCAGAGTCCTCAGATGCTGTCGGCTATTGTTAAACAAGTCCAAAAACGATATCCAGAAGTTACCGAGAAAATTCTTCAAAAAGAATTAGTCGTTTTGCGGATAGGAGAAGATGAGAGGACGCTGACTAAAATTTTGGAAGTGCGCTTCATGGGGAATGATCCTAAATTAGTTGAGTTCGTTTTACAAGAAACTAAAAAGAAATATTTAAAGTACAGTCTTGATGAACGCAAGACTCGGATTGGTGAAGGTGTTAAATTTATTGAAGACCAGCTTCCGGGACTCAATAAGCGCGTAAACAAGCTGAAATCGGAGTTACAGGTGATACAGGAGCAGCAAAAGATTACCAATCCTCAAGAACAAGGCGCGCAATTAATGGAGCAAGTGCGTACCGTAGAAACTTTAGAGTTAGAAACTCAAAGGCTACTGCAAGAACAGAAAACGCTGTACGCTAACTTGCAAAAACAATTAGATTTTACACCAAATGAAGCTATTGCCGCTTCCGCTTTAAGCGAAGAACCTCAATATAAAGAGTTGCTGACCAAGGTTAAGGAAGTAGAAGGTCAGATTGCTGTAGAAACAGCTCGTTTTAAATCTGCTAACCCTATAGTGGAAGCTTTAGAACGCAAGCGGGCAAATTTAGTCGCTTTGCTCAACCAGCAAACTGATCGAATTTTGGGGCAAAATTTAGTAGGCACCCAAGCTAATTCTAAAGTTCAAAATTTTCAAAATTCTATTCGCATAGGCTTGATTAAACAATTGGTTGATACTGCTAACCAAGTTGAAGTCTTAGAAGCTCGCCTTCAGGCAATCACCCAAACTAAAAACAATTTAAACAGGCAAGCAACTGAATTCCCCACCATAGCCCGCCGCTACAACGAACTGCAACAGCAATTAGAAGTAGCCGCCCGCACCCGCGATCAACTTTTAAGCCAGCGGGAAACTCTGCGCGTCCAAGCCGCTCAAAGCCAAGTACCTTGGGAAATAATTTCTGAACCACGGATACCGCGAGATGAGAAGGGCGAGCTGATGACAGTTCCATCGAAAGCTAAAAACAAATTAGTGATGGCAGTTGTTGGAGCGCTAGTTTTGGGTCTGGGAGCTGCTATCCTCATTGAAAAGTTCCGCAATATTTTCTACTGTGCTGATGACGTTAAAGATGCGGTTGATGCACCTTTATTAGGAGCAATTCCTCTGGACAAAAATGCTAGAAAATTGCCGCCTTCTATTGCTAATGCCTATGCTTATCTTGAAGGAAAAGAGGGTAATAAGAAAAATGCTGCGGAATTTATAGAAGCTTTTGACTCTCTTTATACTAATATCCGCTTTCTTTCTTCAAATCGAACGATTAGCTCTTTGGCAATTGGTTCGGCTACAGTTGGCGAAGGCAAATCTACCGTTGCTTTAAACTTAGCTCACGTGGCAGCGCTGGCGGGTCAGCGAGTGCTGCTAGTAGACGGGAATTTACATTCGCCCAGCCTGCACTTGCTGTTGGAACTGCCTAATGTCAAGGGATTGAGCAACTTGCTCGACAATAAAAACGAACCCAATGAAATTATCCAACGATCGCATCTAGCAGATAATCTTTTTGTATTAACTGCCGGTCTCCCGAATCCTGGTACTGCCAGACGGCTGGCATCATCTCAGATGCAGTATCTAATGGAAGAACTTCAGGCAAAATTTGACTTAGTTATCTACGATACGCCGCCGCTGGCGGACAGTAAAGATACGAATTTTTTAGCGGCGCGCACCGATGGCATACTGATGGTTGTAGCAATTCACCAAGTCCCTTTTTCTGAAGTCAAAAAAGTTTTCAGTCAATTAGAAAATTTTGGTATACCATGCTTGGGCACAGTTGCGAATCATGCCCCTAAACGCAAGAAGTATCCAGCATCAAGATCATCAGTTGTTGAAGATAAAAATGAATATTTGAATTTGACACCAGCACCGTCTCGTATCCGCAAACTAGCTCCCAAAAAAGAGTGAGACTCAACAAAGATGACCCCCAAAAAAAGGATACCAGCTCCCGACAGGAGTCATGGAACTCCCAAAATTTTAGACTCTTGTTCAATCTCCTAGATGCGTCTGTGGATTAAATCGAAAATCTAAAATCGTTCGACTGAGCGCGACTTGCCCCTCGCGCTCGCCGAACCTCTGAGGCCGAAGTCTAAAATCTAAAATCTAAAATCTAAAATTGACTGATGGCGGATTAATTTCCATCCGGGTTGGTAGGAAATGTGACGATAAAATTAGTCCAGCCATTCCTGCTTTCAACCTCAATTTTTCCTTGCAACTGTTCGACAAGTTTTTGAACCAAAGCTAAACCCAAACCTGTACCTCCTTGTTTCCAAGGATCGGCGTTGGGAACGCGATAAAATTTCTCAAAAATTCGAGGCAATTCCTCTATGGAAATGGACGATTGATTGCTGAGTGTAAATTGGATTTCTGAAGCCACAGCACTTGCTTGTCGCGAATTTGTCCTTTGTCCTCCTTGTTCCTCGTCTCGGTTTTTGCACTCAACTTTCAGAAAAATTTCGCCCTCATTGGCAGTATATTTGCAGGCATTGTTGAGGAGTTCGGCTAAAATTCGTCCCAAACTAGCGCGGTTGGAACTGATCGTGGGGAGGTGGCGATCGCACTCTACTCGCAAATCCTGGTGGCGGTCGTGGGCCCGGGTGTAAAACGGGTCGATAATAGTAGGCAGCCAGACTTCTAAGTTTACTGGTTCGAGGTCGATCGGACAAGTTGCTGCTTCGAGCCGCTGCAAATCTAGCAAAGCATTAATCAAATCAGTTTCTCTAGTACATTCTGTTTCTAAAATTTCTAGATAAATCTGGCGCCGATCTAGTGTGGGAGAAATTCTCAGCATATGAATAGCCATTTTTATATTAGCTAAAGGCGTCCGCAGTTCGTGAGAAACGGTGCTGAGAAATTCATCTTTGAGGACGTTTAAATGCTGGAGCTCGTGAACTTTTTGCTGCAATTCGGCGGTGCGTTCTTGGACTTGGCGTTCGAGGTCGGTGTTGAGATTTTGGACTTGCTGATAGAGTTGGGCTTGCTGAATGGCGATCGCGATTTGAGTTGCCAGTTGCAGCAGCAAATCCACTTCCGAAGGTTGCCACTGACGGGATTGGGAACACTGATGGACACACATCATCCCCCATAAATTGCCGTCTTGCAAAATTGGTACAATCAAATAAGCTTTGATTTGCGCTTGCTGGAACCGGGCATATTTTTCGGCGCTCAAACAGGCTTGGTCGAGGTCCGGAACCGCATAAATTTCCTGTTCGATCACGGAAGCAGATTCTTGCCAAATATTATCCGGCATGATTTCTCCCAATATTGAAGGCCAATTTTCGGCAACGGATTCTGCCACTACAATGCCGTAATTGCTGGACTCTAAATGCAGGATTGCTACTCGGTCAGCTTGCAAAACCTGGCGGACTTCATCAACGCTGGCGTTGAGAATTTCTTCGAGGTTTAAGGATTGGTGAATCCGCAAGGAAATGTGAGTTAACAGCCGATCGCGCTGCAATTGTTCGTGGAGTTTGGCAGTCCGTTCCCGCACCTGCTGTTCTAGTTTGGCGTTGCGGCTTTGCAGCAGTTCAACTTTTTCCGCTTGCAGTTGATAAACCGACTGCTGCAACTGTTTGACAACTCGGTACATTTCGGTGGGGTCGAGGACTCTGAGCAAGCTGGTCTGAGTAATAATTCCCAACAGTTCTCCGCGCCCCCCGCAGACGACCAACCGCTGCACTTGTTGCTGCTGCATTTCTTTGTGCGCCGTCCATAGGGAATCGGAAGGCTGAAGAAATTGCAGGGGAGTTCTCATGACTTTTTGAGCTGGGGTTTGCTGGAAATTTAGTTCGAGAAACTGTGCCTGCACAAGGTCATATTCGGTAACAATTCCCAGCGGTTGGTGAAAGGAATAGTGAAAAATGGAGGTATAGTCATCTTTGGGCTTCTCCATTGTTAATTCTTTGTTTTTTGTAATCACTACGCAACTGACTTGATGCTCTGACATCAGTTCGGTTATGGTCAGCAGCGAGGCGGTGTGGGGCGCTGTAATTGGCGTAGTCATTAATTCTGCTACCCGCCGCAATTTAAGAATGTTTGAAGGCTGCAATACTTGGCGGATTCTTTCCCGTGTCAGCACTCCTACCAAGTGGCGAAATTGATTGACGATCGGCAAATAGCGAATCTTGTGCTGGCGAAATAAGGATAAAGCGGTAAACACGTCTTGGTCATCGGATTCTGTGAGGGAGACCGACACCGGGGACATCACTTCGGAAATTGGTATTTTGTGCAGGGCTACTTTGTGCTGGTTGTCTATTGTGCCCGCAGCTATCAGCCTCACTAGGTCGGCGGGTGTTAATATGCCGATTAACAGTCCGCGGCTGGGGTTGTCGGATAAGTTGCCTGTGGTAATAGTCTGCTGGTTCTGTACGACGAACACGCAGCTGGCCCGCACCTTTTCCGGCGCGGATGTTTCGGTTATCGCCCCCCGGTCTGCAGGTACAGGTGTTTTGACTAGGGGACAAGTGTTTTGCAACTGACTCATCAGGGCGATCGCCACTGCTAAGGAAGTTTCTGGCCCGGCAGTGAGGGGGTAGCGATCGATCGCTTGTTCTAAGGCTGAGGAGTAAAAGGGCGGGTGGTAGAACGGCATAGTTGATTGCAGGTTGTCAGAGGGCGGCTAACTATCGGGCAAAGCCTTAGGGAACGGCAGAAACACCTCGCCTGTGCTTGGGATTTAAATAATAGACTTTCTAATTGATTATTTCTATACAATCTGAGCTTTAGATTAATGGTGTCACTAATCCGGAACCTCAAATCCTTGGGCGGTTTTTACTGCCTGCTTTTCCCCTGAGACTCGCCTATAATCAAAATAACCCGAATGTAAAGTTTTACTACAAGATTTATCCATAATGACAACTTTAAGCTTAGAGCAAATTGCAGCCAAGTTAGAAAGCCAAAATTCCGCTGATCGAATGGTGGCTTTGGCCAACTTGCGGAATGTGCCTGCTGCAGAGGCGGTGCCTTTGATTAAAAAGGTGTTGAACGACGAAAGTTTGCAGGTGCGATCGATGGCTGTGTTTGCTCTCGGGGTAAAACCGACAGCAGAGTGCTATCCCATTCTAGTCAAATTGCTAGAAACAGACCCGGATTACGGCATTCGCGCTGACGCTGCAGGCGCTTTGGGCTATCTGGAAGATATCAGAGCTTTTGATGCTTTGGTGCGGGCTTTTTACGAAGATACTCAATGGCTGGTGCGCTTCAGTGCTGCTGTTTCTTTGGGAAATCTCAAAGATCCCCGGGCCCGCGATGTGCTGCTGAAAGCTCTCGACAGCGAGCAAGTGGTGATCCAGCAGGCGGCAATTTCGGCTTTGGGAGAAATTAAAGATATTGGGGCGATCGATCGCATCCTCAATTTTGCTCAGTCAGAAGATTGGCTGATCCGCCAGAGGCTGGCTGAAGCTTTGGGCAATTTGCCGAGTGTTAAGAGCGTTTCGGCTTTAAAATACTTAGAAAAAGATAGTAATTCTCAAGTATCTAAGGCGGCAACAATTTCTCTCGATCGCCTGTCAAAAGCAGAAGCGTGACATAAAACTTTTAGTATGTTGAAAAACCCGGTTTATTCAATAAACCGGGTTAATCCGTATTTTAGCAATCTTAATAAAATTTATAGAGTAGTGAGTAAAACCACAATGTATTATTTAAGCTGCAAGGCTAAATCGCAAGTTAAAATAGTTGTCAATCTCCTTTAACTCAAACTAATCATGAATCAAGCGCCCAATCCCTTTAACTCAAATCCCTCCAATCCCCTAGACCCCTTGGAGCAAGAAGTTGACGATCAAGGTGAAGCATTGCCGAGACAGTACCACCCGGCAACTAAAAAAACTCTGCAAAAAGTCTTTATTATCCTGGTTGTTGTTGGGGCAATTATTGGGGGAATTCTGTCTATAGGGGTGATTTCGCTGATGCAGAAAGCCGGACTCACTGATGTGCCTGCAAGGGTACAAAATCCTAAGTGAATCGGTGAATTGAGCGTACCGGAAGCGATCGCCGAGCCTTAATTATAATATCGTTCAATATCGTGCCCATGTTGCTGGCGCGAAATTAAGATGCGATCGCTCGCCTAGTCCCAAAGAAATCTTAATATTTTCATTATTTTTTTTGATGCACCTGTGTCTATACAATCAAATTCGGTGCTGTAGCGGCCCGGGTCAAAAACAGTTTTAAATAAACCACACTTATTCTGAGTAAGACAATGTTACTTATTGCCCTATTTATCGCCACGTTTTTTTTAGCATACTGCAATGGTGCTAATGATAATTTTAAAGGCGTGGCGACACTGTTTGGCAGTCAGACGACGAACTATAAAACAGCAATTGGTTGGGCAACTATCACAACATTTGCAGGTTCAATATTTTCTATTTTTTTAGCAGAAACGCTGGTAAAAAGCTTTTCGGGAAAAGGGCTAGTCCCAGACGAGATCGCCAATGGCACAGATTTTCATTTGGCAGTCGCGATCGCTGCGGGTTTAACCGTTATTCTTGCTACCTTAACTGGATTCCCTATTTCCACAACTCACGGTCTTACAGGTGCCCTTGGCGGTGCAGGTTTAGTAGCAATTGGTACTCAAGTTAATTTTACTGCATTGCAGAAAAATTTTCTAATGCCTTTGTTGCTGAGTCCCATGATTGCGATTATATTAGGAGCTTTAATTTATGCGCTGTCTCGCTACCTGCGAGTTTATTTAGGAATCCAGAAAGAATGGTGTATTTGCGCTGGTCAAATTCAACAAATTATTCCCATTCCCCAGCCAGATGCAACTAACATACTTAAGTGCATCACAACCGCTGATGTCGCGATCGATTCTTTAGATAAATGCACGCAAAGGTACCTGGGGAATTTCTTACAAATCCCCAGCCAAAACTTAGTGGATGTTTGCCATTTTATGAGTGCGGGAATCGTCAGTTTTGCCAGAGGATTGAACGATACGCCGAAAATTGTTTCCCTCATGTTAGTCGGTCAATCAATATCAGTTCAGTGGGGAAGTTTGGCAGTAGCTTTGGGGATGGCGATCGGCGGTTTATTGAATGCTAAAAAAGTTGCCGAAACCATGAGCAAAAAGCTGACAGCAATGAATACCGGTCAAGGGCTGGTGGCAAACTTAGTGACTGGATTTTTAGTTATTGTTGCCAGTCGTTATGGGCTTCCAGTTTCTACTACCCATGTTTCGGTAGGTTCAATTTTTGGTGTTGGATTGATTTCAAAAAAAGCTAATGTGCGCGTTTTCTATCAGATTCTACTATCATGGATTTTGACCTTGCCAATTGCTGCGGCAATCAGCGGCTGTGCTTACTGGGTGTTGCATCGCTAAGAGAATTAATCGTTAGTCCTAGAAGAGAAAGAGTTTGCAGTTGATTTGGGATTGCCATCAAAGGATAACCTTAGCAAATCTAACGGTAATAACAAGAAATCGCGCCGGGAGTTGTTGAATTAAAATTTAAGGGTAATTTATGGTTAAAAATTCTACGATCGCGCCGCCTGTTGCAGATAAATCGATCGCTGCTGGCTTTCACGCTCTTTCCGATCCTTTGCGGCTTCAGATTTTGGAGTTGCTGCGGGAACAGGAGTTGTGCGTGTGCGATTTGTGCGATCGACTTTCTGTCCCCCAGCCTAAACTCTCTTTCCACCTCAAAACCCTAAAAGAAGCCGGTTTAGTCCGCAGCCGCCAAGAAGGGCGCTGGATCTACTACAGCCTCAATTTAGCTCAGTTTGTCGCCCTCGAACAGTACCTCGCCGAATACCGCCGTTTCAGCCAGATCCTGCCGGCGCGCCCCTGTTCCGACGCGGGTTAACCCATCAACATTTCTTAATCACTCAACTACTGATATGGCTTCTTTGATAATTGACATATCAATTTTTATTGATATGATGGAATGGAACAAATTAGTTGAGAGCGATGGATGCAACAGCGCAGAGGTTAGCTTGTGCTCGCCCCGATTGCAGGCGAGAGGCGATCGCGGAATTTCTAGGTACATTTATTTTGGTTTTTGCAGGCACCGGTGCGGTGATGGTTAACAAAACTAGCGCTGGTTCCGTAACTCATTTAGGCGTCAGTTTTGTATTTGGTGCAGTAGTATGTGCCATGATTTACGCCCTAGGACACATCAGCGGTGCACACTTTAATCCGGCCGTAACTTTAGGGTTTTGGGCGAGCGGTTTTTTCCCAAAATATAAAGTTTTGCCTTACGTTTTAGGGCAGTGTGCGGGTGCGATCGCCGCTTCTCAACTGCTGCTAATTACTTTAGGTGAAGTAGCAAATCTCGGTGCAACTATCCCTCTCAATGGTAACTGGCTGCAGTCTCTAGTTTTAGAAACAGTTTTGACCTTTATCTTAATGTTTGTTATCCTCGGTTCAGGATTAGATAGACGCGCTCACATCGGGTTTGCCGGGATAGCAATTGGGTTAACTGTAGGGTTAGAAGCTGCATTTATGGGGCCGATTACCGGAGCGAGCATGAATCCGGCACGCTCTCTCGGTCCCGCTTTAATTGGCGGTATTTGGAACCACCATTGGGTTTACTGGGTTGCCCCTATCTGGGGAGCACAATTAGCAGTCGCAGTTTATCGGGAATTGTCTAACGGATTTCGGGATTTTAATTGAAAGTATAATGACAAGTTTTACGCACAAACCGAGAATTTTGTTTCTCTACGGCTCGTTAAGAGAGCGTTCTTACAGCCGCTTTTTGGCGGAAGAAGCAGCGAGAATTATTGAGGATTTCGGTGCAGATGTTAGGTTCTTTAATCCTCTAGAATTACCGATTTACGGCAGCGTTCCCGATACGCATCCGAAGGTTCAGGAATTGCGGGAACTGAGTCTTTGGTCGGAGGGTCAAGTGTGGTCGAGTCCAGAAATGCACGGCAATATTACCGGCATTATGAAAAATCAAATTGACTGGATTCCTTTAAGTATAGGGGCTGTCAGACCGACTCAAGGCCGAACTTTGGCGGTGATGCAAGTCAGCGGTGGTTCGCAATCTTTTAATGCTGTCAATACTTTGAGAATTTTGGGCCGCTGGATGCGGATGTTTACGATTCCGAATCAGTCTTCGGTTGCGAAAGCTTATCAGGAATTTAATGAAGATGGGACGATGAAAGATTCGCCTTATCGCGATCGCGCGATCGACGTGATGGAGGAACTGTACAAGTTTACCTTGTTGTTGCGGGAGCAAACCGACTATTTGACCGATCGCTACAGCGAACGCAAAGAACAAGCAGCTAAAGAGGCGATCGCCCTAGCAAATCGCGCCCTTGAATTACCGGGCGCTTAGAAACCGCCGACACCCCGACAACAACCCATAACCAACAACTAACAACTAACAACCAACAAAAACCATGAAAAAAGTAATGTTTGTTTGCAAAAGAAACTCCTGCCGATCGCAAATGGCAGAAGGATTTGCTAAAACCATCGGAGCCGGCAAGATTGGAGTCACCAGTTCCGGTTTAGAATCAAGCAGAGTTCATCCGACAGCAATTCAAGTCATGTCAGAAATCGGCATTGATATCACAGATCAAACATCAAACCCCTTAAGCGAATTCAATGCAGAAGACTACGATGCAGTAATTTCTCTCTGCGGCTGCGGTGTGAATTTACCCGAAGCGTGGGTATTGCGAGAAGTGTTTGAAGATTGGCAACTCGACGACCCCGACGGACAACCCCTCGAAACTTTTCACCGCGTTCGAGATGAAATTAAAGCACGAGTTGAAACATTAGTTGACTCTCTAAAGTAAGATTAATAGTCCTACACGCACGAGTGGTCAGAAATCGGGTTTTTTTCTAAGAAGACGCTTTACATCCCGCAAAAACGGCACAAAACCCGGTTTCGTGGGTTTTGATGCGTCCAGAACTATTGGAATTAGTGCTAAATTATGAGAGGCGTTCCGCCGGAACGCCTCTACATTCGTTGCGAGCACAGACCAAAAGGTTAGCACATGATTCAGACAGCAGTCACGCCTTTCAAAAACAAAATTAACTCAGCTTTAACTAAAAAGCAGATTACAGTTTTACAAATTAATCTCGGCAAACGCTGCAACCTCGCTTGCACTCACTGCCACGTAGAAGCTAGCCCGAAACGAACAGAAGAACTTTCCCCGGAAATTTGCGACCAATTAATTGAAATTATTCGCCGCTTTCCTCAAATTAAAACTGTTGACCTCACCGGCGGTGCTCCCGAAATGCTTTACGGTTTTAAACCGCTAGCGGAAGCTGCCAGGGCGGCAGGTAAAGAGGTAATTGTTCGTTCTAATTTGACGATTTACTTTGAAAAAGGTTTTGAAGATATTCCCGAATATTGCGCGCAGCACCAAGTCAGAATTGTGGCGTCACTTCCCTGCTACCAAGCTGACAATGTGGACAAAATGCGCGGCAACGGTGTTTTTGACAGTTCGATTCGGGCGCTGCAAAAGCTAAATCAGTTGGGATACGGGAAAAACCCAAATTTAACTCTGGATTTGGTGTACAATCCACAAGTGCCGGCTACAGAAAAATTTTCGCTAACACCGGAACAAGGCAAGTTAGAGCAAGATTACAAGATTTATTTAGCCGAACATTTTGGGATTTGTTTTAATCAATTGTTCGCGATTACTAATTTGCCGGTGGGACGGACTAAGTTTCATTTGGAACATAAGAAACTGCACAAGCCTTATCTGGGGTTTTTGGAGGATAATTTTAATCCCGGTACTCTGGAACATTTAATGTGCCGCAACGAATTGTCTATCGACTATTTGGGCAATGTCTACGACTGCGATTTTAACCAAATGGAAAATCTGCCAGCTAAAACTGGCAGCGGAGAAAAGATAACTGTTGCTAAGTTGCTCGAATCTGGCAGTTTAGATGTGATTCAAGAGGTGCAAACTGCTGCTTATTGTTATGGATGTACGGCAGGTTGCGGTTCTAGCTGCGGCGGTACTTTGATTTAATTTAAAGGAAAAGTTGCGCTTTATTACAAAGTTTTTTAGCGCTAAAGCGCAACTACAAACCTTACAGTGTATGCAATGAATGAATGGAGAGTTTAGGTAATGAATGATTCGCGATCGCCCGGTGAAAATTCGCCGCCATCCAACAGGTGGAAGCTGATTTTAGGGATTGGTTTAGCTGTGGCTTTAATTGCAGGGACCAGGTTTTTTAACTTCCAAGAAATTCTGAAAAATGCCTTGGAGTCGATCGCGAGTCTCGGCCCTTGGGGCCCGGCAGCTTTTATTCTAATTTACATTGTAGCAACGGTTCTATTTATCCCCGGTTCTTTGCTGACTCTCGGTTCTGGGGTTTTGTTTGGAGTCGTTGGCGGTTCGGTTTGTGTTTCCATCGGCTCGATTTTAGGCGCAACTTGCGCTTTTTTGGTAGGGCGGTATTTAACTCGCGACTGGGTTTCCAAACAGATAGAGGGCAATCAAAAATTTAAGGCGATCGACTCCGCAGTTGCCTCTGAAGGATGGAAAATTGTGCTGCTGACGCGACTTTCTCCCATTTTTCCGTTTAATTTGCTTAACTATGCTTTTGGAGTCACGCAGGTATCTTTAAAAGATTATTTTTTGGCATCTTGGATCGGTATGATTCCTGGAACTGTGATGTATGTTTATATCGGTTCCCTGGCCGGGAGTTTGGCTGCACTCGGATCTAGCGGGCGATCGCGCACTAATGCTGAGTGGACTCTCTACGGCATTGGTTTGGTAGCAACGATCGCCCTCACCGTTTATGCAACCCGCTTGGCAAAAAAAGCTTTAGACGAAAAAATTTCCCCTTGAAACCACAGCGCAAATTAGTAAAATTGTCAATAAGTATTTACCTATACCTTATAATACATGGGTAATTTAAAAAACTCCGTGTTTTCTCTGTGTTATTTATAATTATTTTGTTATACAAACGAGATAGATATTAAAGATATCGTAAAGCAGTAACCTCAATTAGGTAAACCGAAGGTCAAAATATAAAGCTGATGCCAAAATAGAAGGCAAGCGTGCGAGCGGAATAAGAATTGTTTGCAGTCAGGAATGCAAGTCATACCATTTTAAATGTGAGATTTGAGATTTGAGATTGGAATGACTGATGCCTACCAGGGTTGGGATCACCGGCCTACAGTTGCATTATTTTTCTGAAACTGGTCTCACGACTTGGCTGATATTAATTCTGCAGAATGACCATTACCGTTTGATGAATTTGATTCGGAGAGAACATTTGATGATGCAAAACCCAGCAAATCAAGCCGGATCTGTGTCTGCGCCGCCGCCACACCAAACAAAAAAGCTGCGCCACTTTTGGGACAACATCAGCAATTCTGCTCAATCGCAGTGGCAGCAAGCGCACAGTCTTTGGCAGCACAGACGGCAGCGCCGCCATTTGCTGACCCTGCTAATTCTGGGCACCACCGCTTTAACCATTAGCACAACTGCTTGCATCAGCTATTTTTTTGTACGCGGACTAATCCTTGACAATTTAAAGCAAATAGCACTATTAAAACTAGAAAAAGGCACCGATGAAATCGACCGCTGGCTCAGCAGCCGCAAAGCAGAAATAGAAACCATTGCTTACGATCCTACGGTTGGCACTCTCAATTGGCAATTAGTCGAGCCCCGGTTACAAGGAGAAATATACAGATTAAAAGAGTATTTCGTCCTGTCATTAACTCAACCCGACGGCTTATTTATCAACACTTTAGGCCACCGCGCGAACAGCAAAGACCGCCAACACTTTCAAAAAGCAATGGCCGGGCAGCTCAACGTTTCCGACCCGCTGATCGGCCGCAGTACAAAAGTTTCTACGATTATTATTTCAGCTCCTATTTGGGCCTTACCTCCCGCTCCCAATCAAGTAATTGGAGTCCTCTCAGGCAGCATTAAATTAGACCGAGTAACATCTGTCGCTAACAGCTTGCTGTACGGTTCGGACAGTTATGCTTTTGCGCTCAATTCACAAGGAGTGCCAATTGTTCATCCCAACAATAACTTAATCGGAAATATCGACCAGGAGGCCCCAAGCTTTTTACAGTCAAAAGACCCCGCTCTCTCCACAATTGCGCGGCAGATGATCGACCGCCAGACGAACATCAAACTGGTAAAAATAGATAACAAATGGGTATATGTGGCCTATGCTCCACTCAAGGAAGTTAACTGGTCAATGGCTTTAGTAATTCCCCGTGAAAATATTGAATCCCAACTGCAAGCATTAAATTTGCTGACCTCCGTAGTCGCCGGACTGCTCATCCCGGCAATGCTAGCAGCAATTTGGCTAATTTACTCGTCCGAAAACAATCGCGCTCAAGCGGAGCGAGAAGCCATGCTCAACCGGATTGCTGGACGCATTCGCGCTTCCCTAGAATTAGACCAAATTGTGCAAAGTACAGTCGAAGAAATAGTAAGTTTGCTGCACCTAGAACTTGCGGCTTTTGGTTGGTACAAACCGCAAGAAAAAACGTTACAAATCCTGTGGGAATGTTGCCCATCTGATTCTCCGACACAAGGCATAAAGTTTGAGCCTTACTTTCTCGAAAATGTGTTAGTACGGAGTGGTCAAGGCGAACCAATTATTCTTTCGATGGACACTTGGGCGAAGGGTGTAACTCAACCGCCCGAACTTAAAGCTAATAGCTATTTAGCCGTACCTGTCCAGACTCAGAATCAACCGCAGGGTTATTTAATTTGTAGCCACGCTACTCATTGGCTTTGGAGCAGGGAGGAAATCCAACTGTTAAAAGCTGTAGCAGACCAATTGGCGATCGCAATTACTCAAGCTCACCTTTACAGTCAAACCCAAGACCAAGTAAAACTGCTTAATAGTGCCTTAAATGAACTGAAAAAAACTCAAACTCATTTAGTGCAGAACGAAAAAATGTCATCCCTCGGTCAAATGGTGGCTGGGATAGCGCACGAAATCAACAACCCCGTTAACTTCATTTCAGCTAATTTGCCTCATACCAGCAAATATACTAAAGATTTATTAGAGTTGGTGAGTTTATACAAAGAAGCCTTCCCAGAGGTTCCCCAGGAAATCGCAGATTTTAGCGAAGAAATCGAGTTAGAATTTATCGAGGAAGATTTGCCGCATATATTGAATTCTATGAAAATAGGAACCGAACGCATTCGCAGCATAGTTCTTTCTTTACGAAACTTTTCTCGCCTGGATGAATCTGACAAAAAGCTAGCGGACATTCACGAAGGTATAGAAAATACCTTGCTGCTGCTCTCCAACCGCATTAAAAATAGAATTTATATAGTCAAGAAATACGGAAAAGTGCCTTCAGTCGAGTGCTATCCCTCTCAGCTCAATCAGGTGTTTATGAACTTGCTGAGTAATGCGATCGATGCCTTGAACGAGATCGATCGCCTGGATAAAATTATTACTATTTCCACGGGAGTAGTTCGGGAACATGGCGCTAAATTTCTGAAAGTGGCGATCGCCGACAACGGCCCCGGCATTCCCGACAGCGTTAAAGACCAAATTTTTAACCCATTTTTTACTACTAAAGAGGTGGGCAAAGGCACGGGTTTGGGGTTGGCAATTAGCTACAAAATTGTAGTAGATGGACACGGCGGCAGCATCACAATTTCTCGACCTCCTGGCGGGGGTACGGAGTGTTTGGTAAAAATTCCTATTACTAACGAGAAGTAATACAATTTGAGATTTGAGATTTTCAAATGCCTGATAAAACAAGCTTTTTAAGCTGGTATATAGTTGAATTTTTTGGAAAAACTGGTATAAGAAGGAAGTAGAAAGGAAGCTCACGGATTTTGTAACGGAGGTAAGGGCTAGAAGGAAGAGGGAAGAGGGGCTAAACAGTTTTAATTAATCCTAAGTTGACGGCAGTTGGCTAAAATTAGAAGAGTTTTTGTTAAAGGTGTTTTATGGCTGTTGGCAAGGATACAATTTTCGAGCGCTTTTTGTCGCCCCTGGTTCGACTGGCGATCGACGAAGAAGCACTGAAACGACTATACGAAGGTATCGACTGGGAAACAGCGGGCGATCGCTACCGACAACCCGATTTAGTTTATCCCGAATATTACACCAGCCAAAACTTTCACGGCATTAAACGTGGCTACCTCAACCCCAGTGCCGCCGTTTCCTACGATCCCATCACGCAATATGTTTTGCCTCCCCATGAAACAGTCGTCAGGCAAGGCTTAATTGACGCTGTGCGGGTGAAACCGCGCCGAATTATCGATTTGGGATGCGGCACCGGTTCGACAACGCTCATGCTCAAGCAGGCTTTTCCCGCAGCGGAAGTTGTCGGGCTGGATTTGTCGCCTTATATGCTGGTAGTTGCCGACATGAAAGCGCAAAAAGCCGGCTTAAATATCCAGTGGTTGCACGGAAATGCCGAAAGCGTTGCTTTCCCCGATGCCAGCTTCGATTTAGTCGCAGCTTCCTTGCTATTTCACGAGACGCCACCTGCTGTATCGCGGGCAATTTTGCGAGAAAGCTTCCGACTGCTGAAGGTTGGGGGACAAGTGGCAATTTTGGACGGAAATCAAAAAACTTTGCGGCAAACAGAGTGGCTGACTGATATCTTTGAAGAGCCTTATATTAAGTCTTACGCGGCTGGCAGCCTCGATGCTTGGGCGGGGGCGGCTGGATTCGCGGCGGTGCAAACTCACGAACACTGGTGGGTGAATCAGGTGACGCAGGGCGTGAAACCTTTGCCTGGGGAAGATTTGGAACAGGCAAATGTGGCGAGGGGGTGGAATTGGGGCGATCGAACTCCTGATTTTGATGGCGATTTACCGGGCATTCCAGCTCCCGCTTGATTTACAGAATAACCACCGACTGGAAGTCGGGGCTACACAAATAAAGTCCGCCTTCGCGGACTGAATAATAACTAATAACTAATAACTAATAACTCCTAACTCCTAACTCCTAACTCCTAACTAATGACTCTAAAAGCTGTTTTATTTGATTTTAATGGCGTGATTGTTAATGACGAGCCGATTCACGAGAAAATCATCGCTCAATTGATGCTCGATGAAAATCTCCAGCTCAAACGTGGGGAGTTTCGAGAAGTTTGTTTGGGAAGGAGCGATCGCGCTTGCATTACCGAACTGCTCAAGCGCCGAGGACGATATCTAACAGAAACATATCTCGATCGACTGCTGCAGCGCAAGGCAGAAGCTTACAAAGCTCAAATAGATACTTTGGAGAAACTGCCGATTTATCCCGGTTTGGCAGAATTTATTGATAAAATTCGGGTTGCCGGACTGAAAATGGCCGTAGTTAGCGGGGCAATGCGATCGGATATAGAATTGGTGTTAGATCGGGCCGGTTTGGCAGCAAACTTTGAGTTAATTGTCGCAGGCGACGACTTGACGGCGAGCAAACCAGCACCGGATTGCTATTTATTGGCTGTGGAACTTCTCAACCAGAAATATCCCGACTTTAACCTGCAACCGATCGAGTGTTTGGCGGTGGAAGATACTTTTGCGGGGATTGAAGCAGCGAAAAAAGCGGGGATTCAGGTTGCGGGTGTGACTCACACTTACCCGTTTCACATGATCCAGCGCCAAGCTAATTGGACGGTGGACTATTTTGCTGATTTAGAGTTGGATAGAGTGGCGGCACTTTGCTCGATCGCCCCCACTGAGCCGGCCGCAGAAAACTCTTGACCTTTTTAGCAGTTACGTGGTAGTGTAAGTGACGGTCTGCGAACGTGAGAGCCAGCAAGACCTGTAAGCCTTTTAGATTCGGCAATCCGGCATCTAAAATGCTAAATTAAAACTCAATCAGGGGAATTAGCTCAGTTGGTAGAGCGCTGCGATCGCACCGCAGAGGCCAGCGGTTCGAGTCCGCTATTCTCCATAAATCAGGGGCATTACTACAGGTGACGATCGTACTCAAAGCGAAGTGCGATCGTCACCTGCTTTGATACTCGCCTATGAGTGTGCGATCGACTCAGTTGCTGCCTAAGTTTTAGCATCAATAACCTGTGGAGAGCGAGAAACCCGCTTTCTATTTTGTGCGATCGACCCGGTTGCTGCCTAACTGGTAGCATCAATAAGATAATTTATGTAAAGAAACCTGGTTTCTAATTACACACTAATTGCTGAAAAGACGTATTTTGGTGTCTAAACCCGGTTTCCCAAAAAAATCGGGTAAGCCCGTGATCCCCACCCTGATGTCATCAGTCAATCTAAAATCTAACAAGGTATCACTCCGGTTTCGGCCGCAGTTGCCCTCAATCCCCACAAAACATTCATTTTCTCAAAAACAATAAGTTTTGTAGCTAAAAATACAACAGTCTGCTGAAGCGAGTCTTAATATCAAGTCGCTATGTGTTATTATTCTCAATCATCTGACTCATCTATTCAAGAGTAACAAGAAAAAATGACAAAGCGATTCGATAGGCGGAAATTCCTTTTATACGGTTCGGCTACCCTAACATCAAGTTTATTTCTAAAAGCTTGTAGAACTCCAACTCCAACAGCAACTCCCGCCGCTTCTCCTTCTCCAACTTCAACAGGAACACCAGCAGCAGCCGGGGGCGGAAACACGATCAAAGTAGGAATTTTGCATTCCTTGAGCGGCACGATGTCAATCAGCGAAAAAAGCGTTGTCGATGCCGAACAATTAGCGATCGAAGAAATCAATAAAGCTGGTGGCGTTCTCGGAAAACAAATCGAAGCAGTCATAGAAGATGGCAACTCAGACTGGCCGACTTTTGCCGAAAAAGCCAAAAAATTGATCGACCAAGATAAAGTTGTCACCGTCTTCGGCTGCTGGACTTCGGCCAGCCGCAAAGCAGTATTGCCGGTATTTGAAGAAAAAAATCATATGCTCTGGTATCCCGTACAATACGAGGGTCAAGAGTGTTCCAAAAATATCTTTTATACTGGGGCGGCGCCGAACCAACAAATCGAACCAGCAGTAGACTGGCTGCTAGAAAATAAAGGCAAAAAATTCTTCTTAGTCGGGTCTGACTACGTTTTTCCCCGCACTGCAAATACCATTATCAAGGCACAGCTAGCAGCCAAAGGCGGCGAATTAGTTGGGGAAGATTACATTCCTTTGGGCGGTACAGAAGTCACGCCAATTATTACTAAAATTAAGGCAGCTTTGCCAGACGGCGGCGTCATTTTCAATTCTCTCAACGGCGACAGCAACGTAGCATTTTTCAAACAGTTGCAGGGTGCAGGTTTGGGCCCGGACAAATATCCGTCAATGTCTGTCAGTATTGCGGAAGAAGAAGTAAAGGCGATCGGCGTAGAATATCTTAAAGGCCATTACGCCGCCTGGAATTACTTCATGACTGTGGAATCTCCGGCTAATACAAAATTTGTGCAAGCTTTCAAAGCAAAATACGGCAACGATAGAGTGACTAACGACCCGATGGAAGCAGCTTATATCATGGTTTACCTGTGGAAGCAAGCCGTCGAAAAAGCAGGGACAGCCGACGATTTGGAAAAAGTGCGGGCAGCAGCTTTGGGTCAAACCTTTGACGCGCCAGGGGGCACAGTAACGATGGATGTTAACCATCATCTTTCTAAATTTGTGCGGTTGGGCGAAGTGAGAGACGACGGTTTGTTTAACATCGCTTTTGCTACACCACAAGCCGTGAAGCCGGTGCCTTGGAATCAATTTGTCGCTGAAACAAAAGGCTTTGCTTGCGATTGGTCAGACCCCGCAAAAGGCGGTAAATTCAAAGCTTGATAAGTAGTTCATTCAGTTGACAGTTGACAGTTGACAGTTGACAGTTGACAGTTGACAGTTGACAGTTGACAGTTGACAGTTGACAGTTGATAGTTGATAGCGACCTTTACCTGGAAGGAAGAGGATTGGAGTAATGAATAGTCTTCTTTTAATTTCTCCCTGCAAGGGAGAGGCTTTAAACCAATTCTTTCTGGTAATACCACTTTTGTTAACGTTGATAACGTATCTTCGATCCCCCCTAGCCCCCCTTAATAAGGGGGGGACAAGAGCGTTCTTGCGTCACCCCCTACTCCCCTTAATAAGGGAGAACTGGACTCTTCAAAGTCCCCCTTATTAAGGGGGATTTAGGGGGATCTAGACTAGGCTACAAGCGAGATATACAGAGGGTTTTAGTTCTAAGTTGACACCAATGGGATAAAATCCGCCCCGAATTATCCGCGAACAAACTTAACCCACTTGATGCAGGAGTAACAAAATTGGCGATATTAGATGGTTTATTTAACGGCATTAGCATCGGCGCAGTTTTACTAATTGCAGCCCTGGGATTAGCGATTATTTTCGGGCTGATGGGCGTGATTAATATGGCTCATGGCGAGTTGATGATGCTGGGGGCTTATACAACTTTCGTGGTGCAAAATGTCTTCAAAGGTATCGGAGGATTTGCTTTTGAAACCTATATTTTATTTGCGATTCCCCTAGCTTTTTTAGTAGCTGCGTTGGTAGGATTAATTCTCGAACGCGGAGTGATTCGCTATCTTTACGGGCGACCGCTAGAAACTCTGCTGGCAACTTGGGGCGTAAGTTTAATTTTGCAGCAGTTTGTCCGCAGCGTGAGTTGGGTGTTGGTAATTGGGATTGCGGTGTTTTGTTTGCTATTTTTTGGTGGCTTTCAGGTGCTGAAACGCCACCCCGCTTTCGCTCGAAAGCTTGTCCGCAGCGTGAGTTGGATCGTGAGTTGGATTCTGGTGATAGGAATTGCAGGAATTGTGGGATTTTGTTTGCGATTGCTATTTTTTGGTCGCTTGCAGGTGCCGAAACGCCGCCCCGATTTCGCTCGAATTCGCGGCGGAATTATCGCCATACTTTTACCTCTATCTTTGGGTATTTCTTGGGCGGTAAGCGCCTTTTTAGGGCAAACTTACAAACTGGCAGTAACTCAACCTTGGTTTGGCGCTCAAAATGTGGACGTAACTGCACCGCAATGGTTGCGGGGCGGCATACCGCTGGGCAATTTTCAGTTGCCCTACGCCCGAATTTTTATTATTGTCCTTACCGGAATTTGTTTGGCGGGAATTTACCTATTTTTGCAAAAGTCTGTGTGGGGATTGCGGATTAGATCCGTGACACAAAATCGCAGCATGAGTGCGTGTTTGGGAATTCCTACCGAACAAGTAGACGCGCTGACTTTTGCTTTGGGTTCGGGGTTGGCAGGTGTGGCTGGGTGCGCGATTAGTTTGATCGGTTCGGTAGGGTCAAATACCGGACAAAATTATATAGTCGATACGTTTATGGTGGTGGTTGTGGGCGGTGTCGGCAAGATTGTGGGGAGTGTAGTTGCTGCGATCGCGATCGGCACTGCAAATTACCTGATTGGTTCGGGAACATTAGCAATAATGTTCGCTCCCGTCAAGCCTTTAGCCGACTTCTTCACATTTTTCGCCACAACCAGCATGGCAAAAGTAATGGTATTCGCCTTAATTATGGCTTTTCTGCAAGTGAAGCCGGGAGGGATTTTCCCGCAAAAAGGGCGGACGGTAGAAAATTAAAAATTACAACTGCGAGTGTAGCGAAAAATGCAGAACAAACATCAAAAACCCTGGCTAAAAGAAGCGGCAATTGTCAGCGCGATCGCCCTCACATTCATATTGCTCATTCCAGGAATACTCCCCGACGTTCGGCTCAATCAATTGGGGCGATTTTTAGCACTAGCAATTGCCGCCCTCGGCATAGACTTGATTTGGGGATACACGGGTTTGCTCAGTTTAGGGCATGGGGTATTTTTTGCGATCGGCGGTTACGCCTTCGCCATGCACCTAAAACTGCAAATTCCCCCAACTGCCAGCAGTCAATTGCCAGAATTTATGAACCTCTACGGCGTTACCGAACTCCCCTGGTTTTGGCAACCATTTTATTCATTTCCTTTCTCAGCATTAGCAGTAGTTCTCATCCCCGCCATCTTGGGCGCACTTTTAGGTTATTTAGTATTCCGCAATCGAATTCGAGGCGTTTACTTTTCAATTCTTACCCAAGCAGCAACCATTGTATTTTTCAACTTCTTTAACGGTCAGCAAAAACTGATTAACGGCACTAACGGACTCACCGACTTTAAAACCCTGTTCGGAGCCACAGTCAATGACCGAGATACTCAATATATTTTCTACATTCTCACCATACTCTTTCTAGCAGCAACTTACGCCCTCTGCCGATGGCTGACCAGCGGGCGTTTCGGCCGCCTGCTAGTAGCCATTCGCGACGACGAAGTGCGCCTGCGTTTCTCAGGTTACAATCCCACAGGATATAAAGTTTTAGTCTTTGCTATTTCGGCCGGTTTAGCCGGGATTGCAGGCGCATTATTTACCGTACAAACCGGAATCATTTCGCCAAAAGCAATGGATATTGCCTTTTCAATTGAAATGGTAATCTGGGTCGCAGTGGGAGGTCGCGCCACATTATCTGGAGCAATATTAGGAGCGCTGCTAGTCAACTTTGGCAAGAGTTTTTTGAGCGAGCAATTTCCCGAAGTGTGGCTATTTTTCCAAGGTGCGCTTTTCTTAATAGTAGTAACAGTCCTGCCCGACGGCCTAGTCGGATGGCTGCAAGATCAAAGTTTCGACCAAATCCGCAGCTTGTTCAGAAAACCGAAGTACGTATCTACTTACCCCAGCCTGGAACAAGACCCCCAAGTGCAGCTCGAAAAAGAAGAACTTGAACATTGAGTGCAAAAATATCGTGTAATTTATAAGTAGGCTGACATAAATAAATGTCACCTACAACAGACAAACAAAGCAATCGCCATAGACTTGGCAAACGCTGCATTTATCTCTGTCTGAGGAAACGTAATATATATGTCCACCTACTTAGATATCCGTAGCAACTAGCTTTGTTCTTTAACTTGAGGGGCAACATATGGCAGATATTATTGACTACAAAATCTACGGCGACGATTTGCAACTCATCGAGATTGAACTCGACCCTAGAGAAGGCGTCAGGGCTGAAGCTGGAACCATGACATATATGGAAGGCGACATCCAAATGCAAACATCCACAGGCGGCGGCTTATTTCAAGGTTTTAAACGAATGCTGACAGGAGCGGGTTTTTTCATTACCACCTTTGTCAACGCCGGAAATCGCAAGGCCCGCGTCGCTTTTGCCGCCCCCTATCCGGGTAAAGTAATTCCCCTAGATTTAGGCCAACTTGGCGGTAAGTTTTTGTGTCAAAAAGACTCATTTCTCTGTGCGGCCAACGGCATTGAAATTGAGGTAGCATTCACCAAGCGACTCGGTGCCGGTTTCTTTGGCGGAGAAGGTTTTATTCTGCAAAAATTGCAGGGTGACGGGCTAGCTTTTGTTCATGCGGGAGGAACAATAGTTGAGAAAAATTTAGGAGTTGGCGAAGTGTTGCGAGTAGACACGGGCTGTTTAGTAGCTTTTGCAGCGAGTGTAGATTACGATATTCAGTTTGTTGGCGGGTTTAAGAATGCTTTGTTTGGAGGTGAAGGCTTGTTTTTGGCAAAGATGACTGGGCCTGGAAAAGTATATGTGCAAAGTTTGCCACTCTCGAAGTTAGCTGAACGCATTTTAGCAGCAGCTCCACCTCCTATTTCGAGCAGTTCTAGCAGTTTTAGTTGAGAAGAAACTGCTAAAAAAAAGTATAAAGTATGGTGCTGCGGCAGGTTATAAAATCTGCTAAACTAAGGAGAAAATGTCTCTCCGTACCTACAAAAAGTATCAGTTGTTATCCATTAGTGAGTTAATTGCTAATTATGAATGGCAAAGTATTAGAAATAGAAAACTTGACTGTTAGTTTTGATGGTTTTAAAGCCATTAATGGTTTAAATTTCAGCATGGATGCCGGCGAACTACGAGTTATTATTGGGCCCAATGGTGCGGGGAAAACAACTTTTCTCGATTCGATTACCGGGAAGGTGCAGCCGACAGAGGGCCGGGTGCTATTTAAGGGACAGAATTTACGCAAGCTGTCGGAAGATAGGATTTCGCGCTTGGGAATTGGTCGCAAGTTTCAGACGCCGCGAGTTTACTTGAATTTAACGCCACGCGAAAATTTGGAATTGTCTTGCAGCCGCCATAAAAATGTTTTTTCGACTTTGTTCAAGCCTGCTTCTGCTGCTGAAAAACGCACGGTTTCCGGTTTGTTAGAAACAATTGGTTTAGTTGCTAAAGCTGATATTTCGGCTGGTTTGCTTTCTCACGGGGAAAAGCAATGGTTGGAAATTGGAATGTTGGTGGCTCAATCTCCTGATTTGTTGTTGGTAGATGAACCTGTGGCGGGTTTGACGGATGAGGAAACGATGTTAACGGGAGAGTTGCTAATTTCGCTGGCGGAAAGTCATTCGGTGTTGGTAATTGAACACGATATGGAGTTTGTGCGGCAAATTGCGCGGCAGGTTACGGTGTTGCATCAGGGTGCGGTTTTGTGTGAGGGGACTATGGATGAGGTGCAAAATGACGATCGGGTAATTGAGGTATATTTGGGAAAACCGGAAGAGTAAGAATAAGGAAGTTCGGCAACGGATTGTGTAACGGAGGTAACGGATATCAGGAAGACGGAAGAAGGAAGAAGTTATTTGTTAGTTGCTACTAATTTCCCTGCCCAATTACCAATTAAAAACTATGCTACAAGTCTCTAATTTGAATGTTTACTACGGCGAAAGTCACATTTTGCGCGATGTCGATTTAAGCGTCATGGCGGGGCAAATGGTTTGCTTAATCGGCCGCAATGGTGTGGGCAAAACTACTATGCTAAAAACGATTATGGGGTTGCTGCAACCGCGCAGTGGCACTATTGCTTTTGGCGGAGAATCTATTGCTTCTAAGTTGACTCACCAGCGGGCTAGATTAGGAATTGGTTATGTGCCTCAAGGACGTGAAATTATTCCACGTTTGACGGTTAAAGAAAATCTATTGTTGGGTTTGGAAGCGAAACCAACCAAAATCAAAAATCCTGAAGTTCCTGATGAAATTTTTGATTTATTTCCTGTTTTGAAAACTATGCTCGATCGCCTGGGAGGTGATTTGAGCGGAGGACAGCAGCAGCAGTTAGCTATTGCTAGGGCTTTGATGGGTGAGCCGCAGTTGCTGGTTTTGGATGAACCTACGGAGGGGATTCAACCATCCATTATTTTAGATATTGAAGCTGCGGTGCGCCGCGTGGTTGCGACTAGGGGAATTTCTGTTTTGTTGGTGGAGCAACATTTGCATTTTGTGAGGCAAGCTGACTGGTATTATGCTATGCAAAAAGGCGGAATTGTGGCTTCGGGAAGCACTAGCGAGTTAAGTGATGAGGTGATTCAGAGGTTTTTGGCTGTTTGATTCAGAAGGAAGTTCGGCAACGGATTCTGTAACGGATGTAACGGATGGAAGGAAGAGGGAAGAGGGAAGAGGGAAGAGGGAAGAGGGAAGAGGGAAGCTGGAAACGAGGAAACGAGGCAGAGCCTCTAGATATTTATTCCCAGGCAGAGCCTGGGAACAAGGGATGCAGTCCGCGCACCATGCGGACTTTGTTTGACAAGAAGCGATTTCAATCGCGCCGGAAACGAGACTATATTATTGATTTTTTCTGCCGTCTGGCATTGTGGTGCCTGCCATACTTGCTCGATCGATACTAGCGCCATCTATATTAGCATTGCGGAGGTTGGCATCGGAAAGATTGGCATCTCTCAAGTCGGAAAATCGCAGGTCTGCACCGTCTAGATTTGTCTTTGTCAAGTTGGCTTTTCTGAGGTTAGCGTTGCTGATTCTCGCTCCTACTAATTCGGCTCCGCTTAAGTTTGTGCGAGCTAAATTGGTGTTGACAAAATCTGAGATCTCGAAGCGACTACCGCTGAGGTTGGCATCTGATAAATCTGATCCTGTCAGGATGGGATTTTTTAAGTTAATGTTAACTAATTTTACGGCTCGGAGGTCGCAGCGGGAGCAGCTTTGAGTTAGCAGCAGCGTTTCGACGTTGGCGTTGATTTGGTCGATTTGTTGCTGGGAGAAATTTTCGGCAAATTCTGGGGAGACGTAGCCGAGGTTTTTGGGGTCGGCTGGTTTTGGTTGGGGTGTTTGTATTGGGGGTGTTTGGATTGGTTGGGGTGTTTGGATGGGTTGGGGTGTTTGTGGTTGGGGTGTTGGGATTGGTTGGGGTGTTGGGATTGTTTGGGGTGTTGGGATTGGTTGGGGTGTTGGGATTGGTTGGGGTGTTTCTATTTGCCCGATCGCACTTAGTTGCAGCCCCACCTTCGGCAGTTCGAGAGTTGCTGAAAAAATTAGTAGGGCGATCGACATTATGGTGAGTTTTTTCATAAATCTATAACTTTTTGTTTGCGAAAATACCATTTATATGGTATAATACCTCGAAAAGTGAACTCTCTACATTTCGCTAAATAAATCAAAATTTAGATAAAAAACTTCGGAACCATCAGGTGCGCGAATTAACTTTTCTATTACCGGAGGCAGTTGTTGTTGACGGTACAATTCGGGAATCTCGCAGAAGCTTTCTTCGGTAATTTCCAAAATTTTTGGCATCTCAGGAAGGGGAATCCCTAACCGATCGCTTTTATTTAAGGTACAAATAATTAGGTATTTGCAGTCAGCAATGCTCGGACTGCTGGGAAATATTTTGGATAAATTAATTATGGTAATCAGTTCTTCTTGATGCCGCAGTAGACTATTACCGTTCGGTAAAATACCGTAGGCCTTAAAGTTTTTAACAATGCGCTCCACTCGTTCGATAGGAACAGCATAGTAAATATTTCCCAGTTCAAAGGAAACAAATTTTTTAGGGGCAATTCTAACAGTGGCTTGTTTCTTGCTCCGAAAGCGGCGATTGTAATTGGCGTGAGTCATTCGATTTTAGATTTTAGATTAAGGATTATTGGATTTTAGATTTTAGATTGAGGATTATTGGATTTTACAGCATATTCCACATTTATGAAGTACACCCGCCTATAGTTAGCTCGCCCTAGGGACACGGCACTGCCGTGTCCCTACACTTCACAAACCTGGAATACGCTGTAGATTTTAGATTATTCGATTTTAGTAGGTGAGTCGGGTGCGTAGTTCCCACTCTTATTTGCGTATTCAATTACTTTTGACCTAAGTTTTGTTTGTTGACATTAGGGATTATTTGATTGAAATTTGAGATTATGGATTAAATTATTGATTGGTGGATTAATTTGGGGATGGCTTGTAAAAGTTGGGCTTCGCTGTAAGGTTTGGTGAAGTATTGATTTGCGCCTAATTCCATTGCCATTTGGCGATGTTTTTCCCCGCTACGGGATGTCAGCATGGCTACGGGAATCTTAGCAAACCGCTCAGTCGATCTGATCGATCGCAACAATTCAAATCCATCCATCCGAGGCATTTCAATATCCACGATCGCCAAACTGCAATCAAGACCATTTTGCAACTTTTCCAGGGCATCCACACCGTCTTTAGCCTGTACCACCCGGTAGCGAGCACGAGTCAGCGTCATAGACAGCAACTGGCGAATTGTATAGGAATCATCCACTACCAAAATCTGCGGTGACTGACTCGAACTCACCGGCATCTCCTTCACTTTACCTGACACAGCGGCGATCGAACTATTTACCCCAGGTTGGCCCACCAAATCGTCCACATCCAGAATATTCACCACGCGCCCGTCCCCCAAAATCGTAGTCCCCAAAACGCCGCGAGGCTTGGATAGAGGCGGTGGCAAAGGTTTAACCACTATTT
The DNA here is from genome assembly GCF_036701035.1 of Microcoleus sp. Pol7_B2. Taxonomy (NCBI): domain Bacteria; kingdom Bacillati; phylum Cyanobacteriota; class Cyanophyceae; order Oscillatoriales; family Microcoleaceae; genus Microcoleus; species Microcoleus sp. Pol7_B2. The sequence goes on from NZ_JAUBQB010000051.1 coordinate 30,103, forward strand.
CCTGCTGACCGATCAGCCGTTCTACGGCCACCGCCAGCATTCCTTCGGTAGAAGCCAAAACCAGGACGGGAATTTCGTCTTGGGTCAAAGGGTCAGGAGAGGGGGCATCCGGCCCGACGACGCTGTATTCGAGCAAATCTTGCATCCTCACCAAACGAATAAATTCCTCCCGCCACCACAGCATTGGCTGATTGCCGGCAATGTGAACTTCCGAGGCTTTAATGTGCAGAATTTCCTCGACTGCATCCAGCGGCACTGCTATTTTATTGTGATCGGTCTTCACCATCAAAGCATCAGTAATCGACAGCAGCAGTGGCAGTTTAATAATAAAACTCGTACCTTTTCCCAGGCGAGAGTCTACCTTCACCGTCCCCCGCACAGTCCGCAAATTTGTTCGCACCACGTCGAGCCCGACTCCCCGCCCCGAAAGGTCGCTGACCCCTTCTGCAGTGCTGAAACCCGGCCAAAACAGAAAATCGTAGAGTTCGGCAATGGAAAATTCTTGAGCTTGTTCCTCCGTCGCCAAACCCTTTGTGACAACTTTACGGCGAATCATTTCCGGGTCAATGCCTTTGCCGTCATCGGCGACAGTAATAATCGTTTGGCCGCCTTGGTGGCGGGCTTCTATTTCAATTTGACCGCTGGCGGGCTTGCCACTTGCTTTCCGAACTTCGGGCATTTCGATGCCGTGGTCGAAAGCGTTTCTCACTAAGTGTATTAAGGGATCGCGCAAAGCGTCGAGCAAACTTTCGTCAATTTTGGTATCTCTTCCCACTAGCAGCAGGTTGACATCTTTATCGTATGTGAGACACATCTCCCGGAGTGCTCTGGGCAAGTGATCGACGGCGCGACTGAAACTCACGACTCGCAACTGCATGACGCGGCTGCGTAGTTGTTCGGTAATGCGGCGCAGTTGGTCGGTACTGCGCTCGAATTTCATCGCTAAGGTGTCTAATTTGGTGGCGGAGTGAGAAATTGCTTGGGCAGTTTCGATGACTTCTGCGGCTGTCGAGTGGAACTCTGTATAACGATCCATCTCTAAGATATCGAAGTGAGCATGAACCGGAGAGGATTTGCCGTTAGCAATCATGGGGAATTCTGTTTCTGCTGCTGCAAGTTTTCCCAATCCAGAGTTCCCGTTTCCCCCTCTCCACTCTGCAAAAGTCAGTCTGTCGTATTCTTCTCGCAACTGACCGCCGAATTGGTTTAAATCTACGATATTGCGGCGGATACGCTTGACTTCGCCACGCAGTTCGGATTCTTGAAGTTCTAAATTTGTACGGTTGATGACTAATTCTCCGACTAGATTCACTAATTCTGTCAAGCGTTCCAAGTCTACCCGGATGGTCGGTCTTTGCGGGTTGGAGACTGTGAGAGTCGGGGAGTCGGGGAGAGTCGGGGAGGGAGAGGGAGAGTCGGGGAGGGAGAGGGAGGGGGAGGGGGAGATTTCCGGGGATGGCGGGGAGTCGGAGAGTGGGGGGGAGTCGGGGGGAGTCGGGGAGGGGGAGATGTCGGGGATGTCTATCGCCCTTCCTTCCAATATTTGTTGGCGTGCGGTTTGCAAGTTTTGGGCGATCGCCCAACCCTCGGATTGCAACCGTTGTAGAGTCAAGTCTGGAGAGTCGATCAAAGCGCTGAGGGCTGCGGCGATTTTTCCAAAATCCGGCAATAGCAGCATTCCAGCCAAACCCGAGAGTTGGTAGTAAACCTGGTTGAGGGCGGTGACGCTTTTTGCCAAATCTGCCTCGGAAGCTTGGGAAAGCTCGGTTTCTAGGCGATTGAAGAGTGCCGGCACTTGCTGTTCAAAAATCAGTTTCAGGGTGTCGGGGGCGGGCGATTGGCTGGCTGCGGGGACTGGCGGCTGTTCTGACTTGCCGTACTTGGCCTGGAACTGGGCGAAAATTTGGGCGATCGCCTCCAAGTTTTCCGTTTGATCCGGAGTTGTGACATCGGAGTGTTGAACTGATTCGATCGTAATTTTTTTGAGAGCATCCACCCCCTGCAGCAAAACACTCACAGTAGTCGGTTCCAGAGCCGACAAGTCTGTGCGATCGCGCAAAATGACAAAACAGTCCTCCAGCGTGTGAGCCGCCGCCGATACGTTTTGAAAGCCCAACATCGAACCCGCACCTTTAATCGAGTGCGCCGCCCGAAACATTTCTTTAACTGCCGCTTGTCGCTCTTTCAAACCCGCAGCTTCCATCGCCAGCAGATTCGTCTCCATTGACTGGAGAAACTCTTCGCATTCTGCGGTAAAAGCATCTATTAATTCGTTTAAATCGTCATCATTCATATTAGTCTGTTGTCTGTTGTCTGTTGACAGTTAACTGTTGACTGTTAACTGTTGGCAGTTTTTTTATATATGATGTCCCGTTATTTAACTGTAATTGTTATCGGGGCGGGTTCACGATTATCTATAACTTCGCATTCAGGATATTTCTCAACCCGCCCCGGCAACAACGATAGTTATTAGTGATTCGTATAACAGTCAACCGTCAACAGTTAACAGTCAACCGTCAACTGTTAACTGTTAACAGTCAACTGAACTAACTGCGGAAATTCGCCACAGACTTTTGCAATTGGCCCAAAGAACCAGACAGCTCGTCCAAAGATGCTTTGACATCCGCACCTTTTTGTGCAGTCGTATTCGCAATCTCGTTGACTTGCTGCATACTGTTAGCAATTCCCTCAGCCGAAACAGTTTGCTTGGCAGATGCGCTAGTAATATTCTGTACCAAAGCATTCATTTCTCGACTAACTTCGATAATGGCATTGAGGTGAGTTTTAGCTTCGCTTGCCAGCTTAGTGCCTTCCACTACCTCCAGCGTCCCGGATTCCATTGCCTTCATCACGCGGCTGATTTCTTCTTGAATTGTACCGACAATTTCGGAGATTTCCTCCGTAGCGCCGGCGGATCTTTCTGCTAATTTCCGCACTTCTTCGGCAACAACTGCAAAGCCTAAACCTTGTTCGCCGGCTCGCGCCGCCTCAATAGTAGCATTCAGAGCTAATAAATTAGTTTGCGAAGCAAGTTGAGAAATCGAAGTCACAATTTTGCCAATTTGCTGCGAAGATTCGCCCAAACGCTTCATCATTTTCGAGGTAGAGGCGATCGTCAACCGGAGCCCGTTAATGCCTTCGACAGCTCGATCGACCGCCATACCGCCGACTTCAGCCGTTTGAGAAGACTGCTGGGCCACTGTTTCTGCCCGCACCGAAACATCTCGCACGTCGCGGATCGAATTCACAATCCGCTCGATTTCGCGCATGATGGCAGATATTTTTGCTGCTTGAATTTCTGCCTGTTGGGTGAGTTGACTGGTATTGTTAATTGACTCGTCGGTAGCAGATGTTACCTGTTCCGCTAAAGTTTGAATTCCCGTTACCACTTTCCGCAGAGAACCGATTAAGAAGTTGAAAGAGTCGGCGACAGCACCTAAAACGTCGTTAGTCACTTCCGCCCTGACTGTCAAGTCGCCTTGAGCAGCCCCTTTAATTTCTCCCAACAATTTAAGGACTTGCTGCGTCAGAGAATCAGCTTCAGCTTTGCGTTCGGCGGCCAATTTTTCTAGTCGTTCTTCTGCTTCTTTGCGCTCGGTGATGTCAAAGCGGATGGCGATATATTTGACTATTGTGCCGCTGGTATCAAAAATGGGGGATATCGTCGAATATACCCAGTAAAACGAGCCATCTTTGCGTCGGTTTTTGATTTCCCCTTGCCACACCAAACCGCGAGAAAGTGTCACCCACATTTCTTCAAAAAATGATTTGGGATGGTAGCCGGAATTGATGAGGCGGTGGTTGCGGTGCAGGAGTTCTCCCATGCTGTAACCGGAGATTTCAATGAATCTGTCGTTGACGTAGGTAATCATGCCTTGGACATCAGTTTCGCTGACGATCGCCGATTCGTCTAGGGCATTTTGCCGAGTTTTTAGTTCTTGCAGCAAGCGTTCCTGTGTCTCGGCCAACTGCTGCATTCGCTCCTGGGATGCTCTTTGTTCGGTGACGTTGCGGCAAACGACTACGCCGCCTTTAAGCGCCCCCGTTTCGTCTTTGAGCGGCCGACCGTTAACTTTCACCCACAGGCCCTCTGGCTTGCCTGCGTGGCGGGTGAAAAGGTCTACGTCGTCAACGGATTCTCCTCGAACCGTGCGCGCTAAAGGTATGTCGGCTGGGGGAAAGGGAGTTACGGTATCGGGCAAGAATAAACCGTATCTTGCTGACCATTCATTAAGAAGAGCATCTGTCGCACCCATGCCAAAGATATCTTCGGCGGCGGGGTTGAACAAAACAAAATTGCCTTTTTCGTCGGCAGCAATTATGCCGTCGCCAATGCTGTTTATTAGCAGTTGCAAGAGATTGCTTTGCTGGCGAAATTGCTCTTCGGAACTGGCTAATTGGGCTGTTGTTTTTTCCAGTTGCACCATCGCCTGTTTGCTTTCGGTAACGTCGCGAGCAACTGCATACATGAGCTGTTGTTCGGTTACAGGTCGCACTTTCCACGACAGCCACCTGTAGGAACCGTCTTTGCAGCGGTAGCGATTTTCATAAGACTTTAATTCGGCGCCGCTGGCTACTTTTTCCGCTTGTTCTATGGTTGATTCGCGATCGTCTGGATGGACTAAATCGATATAATAGTTGTCTTCAAGTTCATGCGCCTTGTAGCCGAGTGTTTTTTCCCAAGAGGGATTGATGCGCTTGAATTTGCCTTCAAAACCTATAGTACAAATCAAGTCTAGGGAAAGGGTAAAAAATCGATCGCGCTCTTCTTCTGCTTTTTTGCGATCGGTAATTTCGAGCGCCACACCGCCGACACCGATGGGTTTGCCGTCAGAGCCGGGTAAAGGAAAGTATGACGCCAGCCAATCTCGCATGACGCCCGGTTCGTTGAAGATTGATCCCGACACCTCAACGTTTAAAAGCGGTTGGTTGGTGACAAGAACTTGCTGCAACATCGGCTGTAGGGTATCGATCATTTCGGGTACAACTTCCCTCACAGTCTTGCCGAGGTGTTCGGCAACTGAGACGCCGATGGTTTCGGCTAATTTCTCGTTAACTTGGACGAAGCGCAACTGCTCGTCAAGAATAAACATTGAGGCCGGGGCGGCTTTGAAAAATGCGTCAAAGCGGGTTTGACGCACAACTAATTCTCGTTCTAGGGCTTTGCGATCGCTGATGTCGCGAGCTTCGGGAATCAGCAGCACGACTTTGCCGCTGTCGTCTACGATCGGCTTGAGGGAGAAGTCCACAGTCATCACAGCACCCCCAGCAACGAGCACGTCGGCTTCGTAGCGGACTACCTCGCCGGCGGCGGCTTTTGCGAGCGCAGCTTGCACTTTTTGCTTGGCTTCTGGGGAAATTTTCCACCACAAATTATCTACAAACTGCGTGCCTAGGAAGTCCTCGCGCTCCAGTCCGGCGACGGCGAGGGCTGTTTGGTTGACTTCCAAAACGGTTCCGTCTGGTTTGAGCAGCCCCACTAATTGGAACGATTGGTCAAAAATGGCTCGGAATAGTCTTTCGCGATCGCGCAGCATCTCTTCTGCGCGTTTGCGATCGCTGATGTCGCGACTAACTGTAGCTAGCCCCATAGGCTCGCCCGTTTCTGGGTTGTTGACGGTAAATAGGGTGAAGTCAACCGGAAAGTTTTCGCCGGTTTGAAAGTTCCGCAAGCGGAATTCGCCCTGCCAAAAACCGTCTCGCACAGTAGCCGGCAGGATTTCTTCTTTGAAAATATTAACGTCTTCTGCTGAGAAGAAGTCATAAACGCTTTTGCTTTTTACTTCTTCAATATTTGGCAATCCTGCTAGTTTCATTCCCGCGACATTCAGGTATGTTGCCTCTCCCTCCAGGGTAGCCGTGCCGATAAAATCCGAGCTACTTTCTACGAGCGAAATCAATCTTTGTTTTTCTATTTCGGCTTGCTTGCGAGCCGTGATGTCGTTGTTAGTTTCTAAAATAGCTTTGGGTTTACCCTGTTCGTCTCGCTGCAAATTCCAGCGGCTAAATACGGTAATTTTGGCATCATAATTTGTGGTGTGAATTACTTCTCCTTCCCAATAATCCTGATGTTCTAACTGTGCCGAAATAGCTGCGAAAGGCTGGGGAAAAATGGTGTGCAATAGAGTATGGGTGACTTTTCCCAAAGCTGCTTTTTTTGTCCAGCCGTACATCCGTTCGGCTCCCTGACTCCAATAATTAATCGTGCCGTCTATATCCCGAACGATTAAGGCGTCGCTGGCAAGGTCGAGCATTTGCAAGTTCTGCTGCAATGCTTCTTCTGCGCGCTTGCGTTCAGTAATGTTGCGGGCGATCGTTGAGACAAATTCAACTTCTGAATTCTCGGATTTGTGGGCAACAATTACTTGAGAAACTGGTATTTCTTCGCCGTCTAAACTCTGCCAAACTGTCTCGCCACTCCACGCCCCGTCTCGGCAAGCTGCGGGGATGCCGACTTTCACAATAGTGTCGATACTTTTGGGGGATGTCAGGTCAGAAATGCTGATTCCAGTTAAATCTGCGTCGTCGCCAACTCCCAACATTTCTCTGGCTGCGCGGTTGAGATAAATGGCGCGCTGTTGGGAGTCGGCGATGCCTACCCAGTCTGTTGTGGTTTCTAAAATTGCTTTGAACCGCAATAGTTCTTTTTCCGATTTGCGACGCTCTGTGATGTCGCGCGCCATGCCGAGCATTCCTAAAATATTGCCTTCTGCATCTTTGAGGGGCAATTTCTGGGTGTCGAAGCTGTGTACTTTGCCGTCGGCTAAGGTGGCTAAGTCGTTGGAACCGGGGGCGAGGTGGTTGCCGGCCCGGAAGTTTTGGATTTGGTTCTCGGAATCGGTTTGGGCGTGGAAGTTGGGGAAGATGCGATCAACCGATATGCCGATTTCTGCGTCGTCTTTGCCGATAATTTCTGCTTGAGTTTTGCCGAATGCGGCGGCGAAACCTGCATTGACTAGGGTGTAGCGCAAGTTTCGATCTTTGACGAAAATGCAGTCTGGCGTAGCGTCAATGACTGTACGCAGCAAGTTTTGGGAGCTTTCTGCTTTGGCGAGTGTGTGCCGCAGTTGTTCTTCCATTTCCACGCGATTGGTGATATCTCTAATCGCGCAAACGAGAAATTGTCTGCCGTCGGCATCTACAAAGGTAGATTTTTTGGCGGAGACAAAGCGGGTGTTTCCTGCTGGATCTGTGATGGTTTTTTGGATTTCGGTGCTGGTATTTGTCGAGAAAACTAATTCGTCTTTTTCTCGATATGTCTCTGCTTCCTCTTTGGGCAAAAACTGGTCGTAGGATTGGCCAATTAGTTCTTCTCTGCTATGACCTATGTATTGACAAAAGGCATCATTTAATATGATCCAACGGTGCTGTTGGTCTTTGACATAAATCGGGTCGGGGATGCTGTTGAGGATGTTGTTTAAGAATTGTTCTGAGGCTTTTAATTGCTCTTGTACTGCGGTGCGATCGCGAATTTCCTGTTCCATTTGTGCGTTAGTTTGCAGGAGCTGCTCGGTTCTTTCATTCACTCGATGCTCTAGTTCTGCAGTTAGCTGCTGCAATGCGGCTTCTGCCTTTTTGCGCTGGGTAATGTCGCGGCCTTCGGCGAGGATTTGAAATATTTCTCCTGTTGCATTTAACAGCGGCTTAAACGACACGTCCATTACTGTCACATGGTTATTGGGGCCGATGATTTCGTATTCTTCCCGGACAAAATTACCGGCGGAAACTTGTTGAATGTTCGCTTTTAGGCGCTGCTGGTTGGTTGGAGTTGAGGCCCACCAAGGTGTCAGCCAAAATTTCAGCCCCAGCACTTCTGATGCTGGGAAATCGCCCACTTCTAGCGCTGTCTGATTTGCTTCGAGCACAGTACCGTCTGGCTCCAATAATGTGATCGCTTGAAAAGCTTGGTCGAAGATGGCGTGAAATCGCTGGTTAGTTTCGCTCAGTGCTTGTTCTGTTTCTTTTTTAGCGTTAAGGATGCGGGTAGAACCTACTAAGAATCCGTAGCGGTTGGACAAACTCAAAAAAACGAGCGCCGCCATTACAGTGATCCAATCGAACACAGTTTGTGCCACTGGAGAGTGGGGCAGCCCTAGGTATTCGGCGGCGTGGCCGCTGTGGCCGAAAGCGCAGGTCCAAAATATGGCTGCTGTGGCTGTGGCGAAGATGTCCAACCCGAATTGACGGTTTCGCCACAAACCTAAGCTGATTATCCAGGCGATGGCAAAGTAACACACACAAATGATGCAATTAGCAGCTCCAGCTAGCACCGATTGGGAGAAGTCAGGCAACGTCAGGGTTAAAGTCGTTGCGATCAAGGTATAGAGAATTTTGATCATAAAATTAAGGATGGGCAAATCGGATGCGGGCGATCGTTAGTTAAAATTATTGATGGAAAGCAGTTGTAGACTTACCTGTATGGTTGCTTTTTACCAGCGTTCGGAATGGGCGATCGCTTCTACATCGACAATCATTAGCAAACGTCCTTCGGAATTGTACAGACCTTTTAAGAATGGAGCTAGGTCGGGACTGACATCTAGTGCTGAGACAATGCGATCGGGATTGAGAGGTAAAACTCCTTCGACGCGGGAGACGGCTAATCCCAGGCTGATTCTCGACAACAATCTCACGTCTCGTGGATCGGGGGCTTCTACAACTAAGATGCGGCTGTTTGGGTGGTGGATGTCAACCGACTCAATACCGACGAACAGTCCGAAGTCTGCTGCTGCTAAGATTTCGCCCCGCAAGTTGGTTAATCCCAGCAAAAATGGCAGGGTGTTGGGAACCAGGGAAATCGGTTGTTCCTTGAGGGAAAGGACTTCCCGCACTGCCTCTAAGTCTATGGCGAACAGACTGCCTCCTTGACCGAACAGGAGAAATTGCTTTGTTCCACTTGTCTGATTCCCCCCAGTGGGGGAAGCCGTTATTTTCATGGCTTATTTTTAGTTTATAGTGTAGCTTACAAATTAGAATTTTGCTTAGACCCTAAAGTCGATCGCCGATCGAGTTTTTCAGAATAACTTTGGGTGCCTCAAATGTTTCCGTTAAATAAATCTCGGCTGGGCAAATAAGCAGGTTTTTATCATTAAACATAAACTTTTATGGAATTCAAAAACCCAGTTTATTTAAAAAAAACGGGGTTTATCGGTATAATATTTTTGGGAAAGCTGGCGATCACTTTATATTCGGACTACGCCGAAAGCAGACGCTGCACTATGTGAACCAGTTGCTGAGGTTCAAAGGGTTTGCTAACGTAAGCGTCGGCGCCTAAATCAGTTCCCCAAGCTTTATCGATCTCGGTGTTTTTATGAGTACAAAATACTACGGGCAATTTGGCCGTTGCGCGATCGCCCCGCAATTCTCTGATCACTTCAAACCCGTTCATTCGTGGCATCACTACATCTAAAACGACCAAAGCCGGAGGAGTTTTGCGGATCATGGCGATCGCTTCTTCGCCGTCGCCTGCCCGGATCACATCCAGTCCGGCATCTTGAAGAATGCGACAGATGATTTCTAGTTCGGTCTTAACGTCGTCCACTACTAAAATTTTTGACATAATTCCACACTTCCTTGCTGTTGTTGACAGCGGACTACGTTTATTCAGAAGCTGGCGCGACCGGCGGCGATGGGACTATACCGCTTTGCGGACAAATTAATGTACTTCCAAATACAATATAGCCGATCGCATGGCTGAAGGTTAGCTGTCAGTGATTAAAAACGATAAAAATTTACTTTGCTAACGGAATCGGTCTGAATAAATTAATCGGTAAGTGGTAATTGATTATTGGTAATTCGCTGTGTTGAAACCAACAGCTATTATGAGAAAGAGCGACTGGGGTACCAAAGCGGGATTTTCTACGTACTTTTTTGAGATTTGTTCCCAATTGTCTAGTTCAGCGCATTGCCTAAGTCGTGCTGGTTAAGTTATTTCATTGGTTCAAATAACAGCCCTTGAAAAGTAGCTAGGGCGCAGTTAATACTGGTACAGATATAAAAATTTTAACTTAATATACAGCACTATATTGCTGAGTTGTCGCTATTATTGAATTAATAATTAATGCCCAAATTGAGGAAGGTAACAATGAAATTTAAATAATTTTATTGTCTGTAATTTATAATTTTGGGGGAAAATAAACTGACCGCGCTGCAGTCCCATTTTACCCAGTAGAGAAGTGTGGGTTTCACTAAAACTACTACCAGAAGGCGATCGCCATCCTTGAGCTTGATTGTGGACCCAGCCGAAAAGACTGCTGCAAGATGCGGTCAATCGATTTTAGGTTTTAGATTTTAGGTTTCAGAATTGAAGAAGCGCTCACACTGATAAATCCGGGGCGGGTGATGAGCAGTCGGAGCTTTTTTCTCGCTTCACGGATGAATCCGGGGGCCCCGGACGACATTGCTTGATTGTCAAATTACTCGGTGAGAGAGAGACGGCGATCGGCTATAATAAAGGGCTAGAGGAAAAGAACACCGAAAACCCGAAAATATGGTTGCCATCCAAAGAAATCTCAACATTGCCGCGCTAGAAGCAGAATACAGTCAAAAAACACCGCGAGACATTCTCAAATTTGCCCTAGAAAATTTTGACAATATCTCAATTTCTTTCAGCGGGGCTGAAGATGTAGTTCTGATCGATCTTGCCTCAAAAATTACCAAGAATTTCCGCGTTTTCACCCTAGACACCGGACGATTGCACTCGGAAACTTATCAATTTTTGGATCAAGTCAGAAAACATTACGGCATTAAATTAGAAGTAATGTTTCCCGATGCAGCAGAAGTACAAGCCCTAGTAGAAGAAAAGGGATTGTTTAGTTTTTATCAAGACGGTCACAAAGAATGCTGCGGCGTGCGGAAAGTCAAGCCGCTGCGCTGCAAACTGAATACTCTCGATGCTTGGATTACTGGTCAGCGGAAAGACCAAAGTCCCAGTACCCGCAACGGTATTCCGGTCATTGAAGTTGACACTGCATTCTCAACTCCTGACCATGAATTAATTAAATTCAACCCCTTAGCAAACTGGTCTTCAGCAGAGGTTTGGGAATACATTCGCGCTTTGGATGTGCCTTACAACAAGTTGCACGAACGGGGTTTTGTAAGTATTGGTTGCGAACCTTGTACGAAGCCGGTATTGCCGAACCAACACGAACGCGAAGGTCGCTGGTGGTGGGAAGAAGCGACCGTAAAAGAATGCGGTTTGCACGCTGGTAACGCACAAACATAGTAAATCAGTTAGTTGTAAGGTGCGCTAGGCTCACCAAACAAATAGTAGGGTGCGCTAGGCGCACCTTACCCAAGAATAAATGCACTTCACATAAATCGTAGCCGAAGAATTCGCAATTAAAATAAACACAAATTAAGCTGAGCTTGCCCTTAAACTTTGATATAATGATCGACATTCAGAATAAATGCTAGCCGAAAAATTCGCAATTAAAATAAACACAAATTAAGCTGAGCTTGCCCTTGAAATTTGATAGAATGATCAACATTCAGAAAAGTTTTTAAAGCAGGTACTATATGCTCGCCTCAACTAGCGAATTGCTGAACACGGCCTTGAGAAATGGTTATGCGATCGGCGCTTTTAACGTCTACAACCTCGAAGGAGTAAAAGCCGTCATCAATGCGGCCGAAGCGCTGCACAGCCCTGCTATACTGCAACTTCACCCCAGCGCCCTCCAATACGGACAATCGCCTTTAGTCGCGCTGTGCATCAAAGCGGCCCGCGAATCTTTAGTGCCGATCGCAGTACACTTAGATCACAGCACCTCAGAAAAAGACATTCACCTCGCCCTAGCCGCTGGCATCAAATCAACTATGGCAGACGGTTCTTTTTTGCCATACGAACAAAACTTAATATTTAGCCGGGAAATGACTAAATTATGCCACGCTAACGGTGCGGCAGTTGAAGCAGAAATCGGCAGAATTAGTGGCAGGGAAGAAGGTTTGACAATCGATGAGAAAGCCGCAAGGATGACCGATCCCGTAGCAGCAGTAGAGTTTATCAAAGAAACTAAGGTGGATTTTTTGGCTGTAACAATTGGTAACGTTCACGGCAAATATCTAAGCGAACCGAAACTCGATTTTCCGCGTCTGGCAAAAATCCGGGCTGCTGTTTCAGTGCCGTTAGTGATGCACGGTGCTAGCGGTTTGCCGGACTCAATGATTCATCAATGTATTAAATTCGGAGTATCTAAATTTAATGTGAATACGGAAGTTCGCGAAGCTTATATGGAGGTGTTAAAAAGTAGCATTTCTGAGGCACATCCGGATTTGTTGGAAATAATGGAAAAAGCTATCGATGCCATGCGATGGGTCATTTCTGACAAACTGCAACTTTTCGGTTCTGTCGGTAAAGCTTATTTGCATCACTCTGTCGATACGGAGGACTTGACCGCAAAGAGTACCAGCAACAAACAAACAAGTCGCAATCAATCAAGTTTGGATCAAATGTTAAAGCCTGTGTATAGTGAGGCCTTCAGTCTTATGTTGAAGTAAAAAAAAACTCCAGTCCTGACTGCGAACCAGTTTTTAGTCAGGACTTCAGTCCTCTCTAACTGTTTAAAAATTGATCGGGATCAATGCCAGATTCCCGCAGCCGCAGAATTAAAGACTGCAATTGAGCTTCCGTTTGTTGAGCCCTAGATTCTGCTGACTCGGCCCGCTGCCGTTGCTGTTCCGCTTCAGTCAGAATCCCCTTGCCATCAACATCATACCAGCGCAACCACAGTCGATCGATTTCCTGAAATTCGGCCACAAACCCAAGCCCAAACTTAGGTCAGCAATCCACACTCGCGACTAGGGCAATTCTAATTCTTGATAGTGTCCGCCCTTCAATTCAAACACTCGCAACCTGTTAGTATAGCGACTGAAAACTGCATAAACAGGAACCCGCAAAATTTGCTCGTAAACCTCCCATTTTCTAGGCGGTTTCTCCTTCGTCTCGGCCTCCAAAACTTGCCTGTTACCCGCAGCGTTTTCCGACTGAGGTGGCAACTTTTCCTCATCGGTATTGTCGCCTAAATCTTCTTTTTCTGTTCCCGGCGAAAGCAGTTCTACAATTACAAAAGGCTTCACGCCTTCGGGCCAAGTAACGTAACTCATCCGCAGTTCGGAGCGATCGTAAAGTCGGGGAACTCCCACAACTGCAAACCAATCCGGTCGCTTGTGCCACAGAGTGTGATTCACGTCATAATAAAGGTTCATGTCGGTGCCGCTAAATATCTCAGAAGCTGGATAATTCCGAGGTCGAAACGTCAGACTCAACAACTGCGGCTGCAAATCGTGAAATTCGTCCCGGAAACCAGGTTCCTCCGGGTCTTCGCTGGGTAAATCATACATTGTCGGCAGCGTTTCTCTGGGCGATCGCGGCGGATCGGTTTGCGACACAGGATATTTAAAAGGCAACATATAATATTGAGAAATGACTGCATTTATGCTAACATCATTTTAATACTTGCAGGACGAGCGCCCACACCCTGTAAAACGTTTATTTCAAACTTTTCTTCCTCTATTTGGTGAAGTAAATCTTACCTCTCAAATCTCAAATCGACTGAGCTGAAATTCTGCACTATGATCGACATTCCTCAACTGATTGCTCAAGAACTTTCCATTAATCTGTCTCAAGTCAATAATGCTCTGGAACTTTTCGCCGAGGGAGCAACTATTCCGTTTATTGCCCGCTACCGCAAAGAACGCACGGATTTGCTGAATGAAATTCAGTTGCGGGACATCTCCGATCGCTTCACGTATCTGACGGAAATTGAAGAGCGCAAAAAATCGATTTTAGAGACGATTAGCTCTCAGGGGAAACTCACGGAAGAGCTGCAAGCTAAAATCGAATCGTGTTTGCAAAAGAACGAACTCGAAGACCTTTATCTGCCTTACAAACCCAAGCGGCGGACGCGAGCCACAATTGCTAGGGAAAAAGGCTTGGAACCGCTGGCGAATTTTATCAAAGGTCTGAATTTACCGACGGCTAAACCAGCAGATTTTGAGGCGGAAGCATCTAAATATATTTCCGAAGAAAAGGGAGTGAAAACAGCAGAAGAAGCTCTCAAAGGTGCTGCGGATATTTTGGCGGAAGCGGTTTCTGAAAAAGCAGAATTGCGGGCTTATTTGCGAGAGTTTTTGATGAAAACAGGAGTTTTTGTCTCGAAAATTAAAGATGATTTCCCTGAAGGAAGCACTAAATTTGAAATGTACCGCAATTACCAAGTTGCAGCGAGAAGCGTTCAATCGCACAATATGTTAGCGCTGTTTCGGGGGGAAACGGAAGGGGTTTTAGATTTGGAACTGGCTTTTGATGAATCCGCAGTGATGGCTTATTTGGAAGCTCAGGAAATTAGAACTAGGATACCGGAAGTTAAAGAGTTTTATCGATCAACTTTGAAGGATGCCTTTAACCGACTGATGAAGACTTCGTTAATTACAGAAGTACGATCGCACAACAAAGCCGTCGCTGATATCGAGTCGATCGCCACTTTTGAAACCAACCTGCGCGAGTTGCTGCTGTCGGCGCCGGCGGGAATGAAACCGACACTGGCGATCGATCCGGGATTTCGCACGGGGTGCAAAGTTTCCGCCCTCGATGAAACCGGGCAATTTTTAGAATATCAAGCAATTTTTCCCCACCAAGCGGCCGCTCAGCGACAGCAAGCTGGTAAAATTGTCAAGCATTTAATTGAAAAATATAAAATTGAATTAATCGCGATCGGCAACGGTACAGCTTCCCGGGAAACAGACGAATTTGTTTCGGAAGTTTTGGCAGAAATTGACAGGAAACCGATTAAAGTCATGGTGAATGAATCCGGTGCATCGATTTATTCAGCAAGCGAAGTGGCGATCGCCGAATTTCCAGACCTCGACATCACCGTCCGCGGTGCAGTCAGCATCGGACGGCGCTTGCAAGACCCCCTCGCCGAACTCGTGAAAATCGACCCGAAATCAATAGGAGTCGGTCAATACCAGCACGACGTTGACCAAAAACTGCTCAAAAAGAAACTCGACGAAACAGTCGAAAGCTGCGTTAATTATGTGGGAGTTGATTTAAATACAGCTTCCAAAGAACTGCTGACATTTGTGTCAGGAATGACGGCAACAGTTGCCAAAAATATCGTCAATTACCGCAACGAAAACGGCGCATTTAAAAATCGCCGTCAACTTCTGAAAGTTCCCAAACTCGGGCCAAAAGCTTTTGAACAAGCAGCCGGGTTTCTCCGCATTCGCGGCGGCGAAAACCCCCTGGACAATACAGCAGTTCATCCCGAAAGTTATCCTGTCGTGCAAGCGATCGCCAAGGATTTAGACTTGCCGCTGACAGGAATAACACAAATATCGGAAAAAATCAAGACTGTAAATATCAAGAAATATGTCACTGAAAAAGTGGGTGAACCAACACTTCGAGACATTATTTCCGAACTAGAAAAACCGGGAAGAGACCCGCGCGCCGAGTTTAAATATGCCACTTTCCAAGCAGGAATCAAAGAAATCTCCGACTTGCAAGTTGGGATGGAATTAGAAGGCATAATCACGAATGTAGCTAACTTTGGAGCCTTTGTTGATGTGGGAGTGCACCAAGATGGTTTGGTTCACGTTTCTCAATTAGCCGATCGCTTTGTAGATGACCCCAAACAGATTGTTAAAGTCGGACAAGTTGTGAAAGTGCGGGTTTTGGAGGTGAATGAGAAGTTAAAGCGGGTTAGTTTGACAATGAAGCTGCAAGAAAAACCGCAACCGCAAAATGGCAATAGCGCGAGGCTTCCGGCCCAGCGCCGACGTTGAAACTTTGGGGAAAGGTGAAAAAGGACGATCGAACCGCGAAGACGCGTTCGGCGAAGCCGTTCCCGTAGGGGAGGACGCGAAGGAAGAGAACAGAAGAAGAAGCTGGTAATTGCTATTTTTTCTTGCTGGTTTTCCAAGTGCCGCCGTAGAAGTACAAAGGATTGTTTTCACTTACCGATTCCCAACATTTAAGAGATAAAAATACGAACTTGCTCAAAATGTTGGGTGCGATCGCTCTCTCTAGGTAAACTCAAGTTAAAAAAACAGAGACAGTTCTTCTCAAACCGCTTTGTCCGTAAATCCTGTTAATGGCAGATACAAGGTAGTCATTACACATCAGTAACAATCAATTAGGGTGCGTCAGCTAGGATTATTTTGATTTCCAACTAATAATCTAACAACTGACGCACCCCCGCAAAAAACTGTGGGTTAAATTAATACTTTCCGTGCCAATTAAAAATCTCAAACCTGACGCACGCTACCACAAGAGTAAACATTGACCATCAAGTGAAACTTGATAAAATGCTCAGTAACCAGGTGGGTGTTGCAAGCTACCAACCACTTTGTCAATCTCAGTCGCGATCGCCAACAACTCCATTTCGCACCACCGCTTACCAACAATTTGCATTCCAATCGGTAAACCATTTTGAGTTTGCCCAATTGGAATTACCACAGCAGGATGTCCGCTAAGATTAGAAGGCATGGTGTAAGCCCCGTTTGCCACTGAATAAGGATAGGATCTGCCATCAATGTCAACGGCACTCCAAGCGGGACGGTGAGTAAACGCAGCGGTTGCCGCAACTGGACAAAGCCATACATCCCACGGTTCTAATGCCTCATCTATATGGGCAGTGCAGCGATCGCGCTGTGTGAGTGCCTCGAAATATCCTTTCAAACTTGGATTCAATATCTCAGGTAGGAATCTGCTGAAATCTCCCAATTTTCGGAGTTCCTTGTCGCCTTGGGTTGCGGTGCGGAAGATTAACTCTAAACTACGACGCACGTTATATCTATCCTGCGGTTGAGCGTAGATAGTGAGGTACATTGACATCCGCCCGTAGAGATTCAATATTTTGGAAAGGTCAAAGTCTTTGGGAAGCCAGCGTTCGATTTGGACACCTGTGTCAGAGAGTTTTTGCACGATCGACTCCATAGCTGCTCGAATTTCAGAAGCAACCGGAACTTCGGCCCATTCAGCCGTCCAAGCGATTTTGAGATGCTGCAAAGGCTTGCCAGAGGGTCGATCGAGCGGCATCGGCGGGACATCGGGGCGTCGCAGATCCGCGCCTGCAATTAACGAAAAACAAAGCCGGATGTCTTCGATCGATCGAGCAAAACACCCAACGGTCATCATTTGCCGAATAGATAGTGGCATTCCCGGCACTTCAGGAATCTGCCCTGCTGTAGAAATACGGCGATCTGTCGGCTTTAAACCATATATGCCGCAGAAATGAGCGGGTTGACGCACCGAACCCCCGAAATCGTTGCCCAAATCTAACGGTGAAAGTCCTGCTGCGACAGCAGCGGCACTTCCTCCAGAACTGCCACCTGGTGTGTAGTCAAGATGCCAAGGATTATTCACCCGTGGAAACAGAGAATTTGTGCTTTGATAATCGGCAGCCAGTTCCGCCATGTTAGTTTTTCCCATGATGACAGCACCTGCTGCCCGCAATCTCGCAACAGCAGTTGCATCCTGTTGAGGCACATAATCTTTGAGGGGAATATAGCCTGCTGTGGTGCGGAGTCCGGCTGTTTCAAAAATGTCTTTAATCGTGATGGGAACCCCATGCAAAGCACCCCAGTTTTCTCCTCTGGCTAGGGCTTCATCCGCAAGTTTTGCTCTAGTACGGGCATTGTCTTCATCCAGCGTACAAATGGCGTTTAATTGCGAGTTGTGTTTGGCGATTTGAGTAAGGTAAGCGTCGAGAACTTCGACGGCAGAGACTTCGCGATCGCGAATCATTCGCGCTAGCTGATGGGCAGAGGCAAACGTCAAGCTACTCATAAGCAACAAACAGGTATTTCTCGATCGAGTTAATTATATTCACTTTTAGTTAATATAGTTAACTAACATCAAACGGCTTTGTCCCTAAATTCTGTTAATTGCAGAGACAAGGTAGATAAGGGAGATAAGCAACATAAGGATTTTAAGGAATTTAAGCCTTTTAAAATTCCACAAGCCGAATAAAAATATTTATTTTAAAAGACCGTATCTTCCCCGCACGAAAAATAAAAAAAATCAACAATGATTATATAAGTGAGGGAAAGAGCAAGTTCTGGTCGAATAAATCCGCCTATTAAAAGCTTAGTTCTCCTCAATAAAAAAAATGTGTAAATTGGAGAATCAAAAAATGTCTGTATTACATCGCATCAAATCCGGTACATCTGTTTTATTAACATTAGGAACCGTTGCCGCAACCGCAGCGCCGATGCTAGCTCCCGCGCCTTCTTTTGCTCAGACAGCTTTTTCGGATGTTAATAATAACTACTGGGCAAAAGATTTTATTCAAGATTTGTCAGAAAGAGGCATTATCAAAGGATTTCCCGATGGCAGTTTTCGCCCGGATGCACTGGTAACGCGGGCTGAATTCGCGGCAATGATCCGTTCTGTGAAAAAGGCAAAAACCCGCGCTGCTGTAAGGTTTGCCGATGTTCCGTCTAATTTTTGGGCAAGCGGGGCGATCGCCGAAGCTTACGAAATGGGATGGATGTCTGGCTATCCCGGCAATGTTTTCAGGCCGACACAGCAGATTCCTCGCGTTCAAGTAGTAGTCGCTTTAAATAACGGAATGGGCTATGAGCCTATGTGCGATTTTCAAGATGTTCTCAGTTACTATAGCGATGCGGGTGAAATTCAAAGTTATGCTGTCAAAAGCGTGGCTGCTGCTACTGAAAAACAGTTGGTTGTCAGCTATCCCAGTCCTAAATCTCTCAAACCCAACAAGTCAGCAACGCGAGCTGAAGTAGCTGCTTTTATCTATCAAACATTAGTGAGTACCAATCAAGCAAGAGCAATTAATTCTCCTTACATTGCTAAGATTGATGTTAGCGAGTCGGTTGCTGTGCAAATTCCTAGGGGGGTGACTATCCCAATCGAATATGCAAAAGGCAAGATTTTGCTCGGCCCCAATGACAAGTCTCCGATTACGCTGACTGTTGCTTCGGATATCACGGGCAATAATGGCCAAGTGCTGATACCGGAAGGCTCGAAAATTAGTGGCGAATTGCGATCGACTGCTTCGGGCGTTCAGTTTGTGGCTCAAGAATTAAGTATACTCAACGGCAGCAGAGTGCCTCTCAATGCCACTTCGCAACTGATTACTAGGAAAGAAACTGTTACCAAGGGCGTTAATGTTGGTAATCTGGTTAAGAATACGGCGTTGGGTGCAGCAGCAGCGGCGGCGATCGCAGGTGTTACGGGCGATCGGGCGATCGCGACTGAAGAGGTGCTCGGCGGTGCGGGAATTGGGACTTTGATCGGAGTATTTTTGGGTCGAGATAAAGTCGATTTGTATGCTGTTAATCCTGACACCGATTTAGATTTGCTTCTGAATTCCGATTTGGTAGTTGGTACTGCCAGCACAGACATTTGTAGCGCTCGATAGAGCCAATACTTGGAAATTTCCTCAAACCCCTCGCCTTGCAGGAGAGGGGCTTTAATTTGTGTATTTCACTTCCCTACAGGTGCATCTAATCAAATAATTAGCCAGGGATTTTTTTAGTGTGAATTTCTACGGACATCCCAAACTGTCTCGGGTAGACACTCCCGTCACGGGATTGACACCATCTGCTTTCTCGCACAGGATACTCACTTGATAAGCGTCGATAATCGCGTCAGTAAAATCAGCCCCGGAAATTGCAGCATCAAAAAACCGAGTTCGAGTCATGATTGCCTCGGAAAAATTAGCATTTGTCAAATTAGCGCCGTCGAATGTAACTCTATCTGCCAAAGCACCGGAGAGGTTAGCACCTGACAAGTTGGCATTCAGCAAAACTCCCTTAGTCAAAATTGCATTAGTTAAATCAGCACCTTGAAAATTTGTTCCCCGCATTTCAGCAGCGACAAATGTTCCCCCCGCTAAATCCGAGTTGGAAAAATCGCGATCGGACAAATTAATATTTGTGTAATTAATACTTGTTTTCGGCAGGGCAAATGCCGGAGTAGCACTCAGCAGCACCCACCCCAAAGCCAACACTAAACTTAAAAGCAGGCTCAGGAAAATTCGGAAGACTCTTTTCACAGATATTGGACTCATGGTAATTGACTAATGACTAATGACTAATTAAAATCGTTTTACCCAATCTTCGCCGACGCGAAGCGTCAAGTCAGAATTGATTTCACCGGTAGAAGAGGCTTCAATTTTACCGCCGCCTAGCTCTTTTCGCAGTAAATTCGCTGCCTCTAAATCGCCTTGCTGAACAATAATTTGACTTTGACGCTGCTTCTCTGGCGAATCCTGCACTACAGATACATTAAAAAAGCCCTTTTTTGTGAGAAAGTCAGCAACATTTTTTGCGGTTGTCGGTTTGTTAGAAGCGTTTTGGACAGCTATTTTGAGGTTTCTGGGCAAAACAGACTCGGTTGGGTTGCGAAATCGTCCTTGGGCAAAATCCGGCACCCCCGGGTTTAAATATTGTGTCATAATGCGCTCGAGCCCCATCGCATCTACAATCCAATAACTCCTCAAATCGGCTTGTTCTGAACTAGAACTTCCCGGCAACATTACCATTTTAAAATTCTCTCGCTCCAATTGCAAACCGAAATTTGCCAGCGTCAATATTTCCTCATAATTTAGGTTTGTATCCACATATTTTTGCATCAATCGAACAATTTGTGGCAAGCGCACCAATACTGATGGACTTGCGAGGCGATCGCGAATAGCTTGAATTAAAGATTGCTGCCGCTGAATGCGGCCGATATCTCCTAAACCGTCGTTGCGAAATCTAGCAAATTGTTCTGCTTGTTCTCCGTTGAGAGTTTGCCATCCCTTAGCTAAGTTTATTTTTAACTTTTGGGCGGTATCTGTATAGGACATTGGTCGAGGTACAAATACCTCAACTCCGCCTAACAAATCCACTAATTCCCGAAACGCACTGCTGCTGACTCGCACGTATCGTTCAATTTTCGTATTGTTCAGCATACTGCTAACCAATCGCGTCGCCAAAGCTGCTCCTCCTCTAGCATTGGCTTCGCTAATTTTGCTGAAGGCAATTCCGGGAACTTCGACTTTAGTATCTCGTGGAACAGAAAGCAAACTAATAGATTTATCTCTAGGATCGAGGTGTAATAAGAGTATTGTATCGCTGCGACCGTTAAATATCTTAGGGCCATTGGCTGCAGCTTCCGGCACGCGGTCAATTCCCAATATCAAGATATTAACGGGCCGCGAAAGGCGGTATCCAGAGCGGTTGGAGGATAGATAGTCAAAGCCAGTCGCCTCTAATACTCTATTGATAATTGGCGGTTCCACGGGAGCTAACAGGGCAGTAATTGCTCCCATTGTGGCTGAGATGGCGGCTGTGAAAACTAAGAAAAATAGCCCCACTATATATAGGAAGAATTTAGGCTTTTTTCGAGATGTTTTATCGACTCGTTCAACAAAGTTTCTTTTAAAAATTGACAAGTTTTTCATTGACTTGCTGTTGGTTATTGCAGTTTTTCAGCTTTGCAGTAAAACTTGGGCGGTGCTTCGGGAAAGTATTTGAACATAGCCGGACACAGCCAGCCTTCGAGATTTTTCGATTCCCACCGATACCAGTTACCGCCGTATTCTGCTTTCAACCACAGCATTTCTGCTTGATATCCGGGAAATGGATTGGCTGAAAATAAAAGTCGGAAACCTTGAGCGGCATTGGGAATGTCTGCGACAAGCGCGTTAATCATTTCGGGGACGCCCTGAACAAATGGTTCTCGGACAAGTCCGACTCGCTCGTCGTCAAAAACCCAGGTGTACTGTTCGCGATAGGGGTAAATTACCATCATGGCATTGGACATGGTATTCGCCTCTTTTCATTTCCTTTGTTTTGTTTGCAAAAATGCAAGTGTGGATACATTATATTCTGTTGCGCGGAAGTTGTGCGCTATCCGCTTTGACCAGCCTGTTTTAACTTAGGAATTTTTCCGGGTTATTTAAAAATTTTATTCGGTTTGGGCGGATGGGCGAAGTTGAGGGCGATGGGGTTTTAGAGCAATTTTTTTTTGAGTTTTTTATTTGAGGTAAATAGTAGCAAAATTAAAGAGGAATAAAGGTGATTCCTTGCAGGATTTTTACTCTTATTCTGCCTATTTGTATAACCCTTACTACGTTTATAGTAAGGACGAATAGTCCATTGGTAACAAGTTAGAAAGGAGTAGATTTTGTCAATACCTCTTTCTGCAGAAATATTATGGAACAATAATGATAA
>NZ_JAUBQB010000052.1:0-51406 GCF_036701035.1 Microcoleus sp. Pol7_B2
TCTATTCTTTCTCTGCGCTGTGCTTATCTCAATGGTCAACTTTCCACTTGATATATGTGCAAAACTGAGATGCACCCTATCTTTTGTTTTTACTGACGGTCATGCAGTCATGACATTTACCGATTTTTTTGACGACCTCAACTATCTAGATGCGATCGATTGGGATGTCATGGATTCGCTTTACTGGAATGACACAAACGAAGATAATGACAGAAAACGCAGGCGTCAAGCCGAGTTTTTGGTTCGCTACTTTTTTCCTTGGCAGCTAATAACAGAAATCGGAGTTATGAATGATACAATAAAAACACAGGTAGAGAATATTTTACAAAATTTTACACACAAGCCATCAGTCATAGTCCGTAATAATTGGTATTATTAAGATAAGAAAGATTGGGAAATAAAAGTGATTGAAATTCAGCAAGGCAACCTGTTAAAAGTAAATGCCGAAGCCCTAGTCAACACAGTTAATTGTGTTGGAGTTATGGGCAAAGGAATTGCCTTGCAGTTCAAGCAGGCATATCCCGAAAATTTCCGCCAATATGAAAAGGCTTGTCGCGCTGGTGAAGTGCAGCCCGGACAAATGTTTGTAATATCTACTGGCAATCTATTCAATCCCCGATACATTATTAATTTTCCCACAAAACGTCACTGGAGAGGAAAATCAAAAATTGAAGATATTAAATCTGGGCTAACAGCTTTGATTCAAGAAATCAAGCAATTGGGAATCACTTCCATTGCGGTTCCTCCGCTGGGTTGCGGGAACGGCGGCTTGTCTTGGAAGACGGTAAAACCTCTCATTGAATCGGCGTTTTTGGAACTGCCTAACGTGCAAGTTTTGCTGTTTGAACCGCAGGGTACTCCTGAAGCTGATACGATGCAGGTTGCTACCGAAAAACCAACAATGACTCGCGCTCGTGCCTTGTTTGTTCGCTAGCTGCAACTGTATGGAATTCCTGGTTATCGGCTGACAATGCTCGAAATTCAAAAGCTAGCTTACTTCCTTCAAAGTGCAGGAGAACCGCTCAGATTACAGTATGTTAAAGAAAAGTACGGCCCCTACGCAAATAATCTCAATCATGTTTTGCAGAAGCTGGAAGGCCATTATATTCGAGGTTATGGAGACAGGAGTAGAGAGGCACAAATCTATGTGTTGTCTGACGGTGAAATAGCGGCGCGGAAATTTTTAGAAAATGCCCCCGATGCTATTGAGCGACTAGAGCGTGTTAGCAACTTAATCAACGGTTTTGAAACTCCTTACGGAATGGAACTGCTGGCAACTGTTCACTGGGTTGTTCGGGAAAATAGGGAAGCAGCAGAGGATTCCGAAAGAGCGATCGAACTTGTACGCGAATGGAACATTCGCAAGAGCGAACTATTTAAGCCTCAACATATCCGCAAAGCGTGGCAGCGACTTCGCGAGCAGAGTTGGTTTTTTTAGGATACCTTCTGCCTTCTGACTAATGCTGACTTAGGACTAATTATTACGATCGAGGTCTTCCCAGACTTGTAATATAAAGCACAGCTTCACCTGCCGGAATACCTAGAACGTCATTGACGCGATCGTCAAAAAAGCCCGCGATCCCGCTGACACCCAAACGCAGTTGCATAGCTGCTAAATTCAACCGCTGGCCCAAATGACCCGCGTCCATGTGCAAATAGCGGTAAACTCGATCGCCATATTTTGCTACAGCCCTGTTCAAATCCGCCGTGTGAAACAACAGCGCCCCCGCATCTCTCCCCAAGTCTTGCCCCAAACACAAAAAATGCAGTTCCCTGCGGAAATTTTTAAACCGAATTTGCCGCAATTCTTGAGCTTTCGGAGCGTAATAGTAACAGCCTTCTTCTAACCCATTTACTCCCGAAACAGCAATAAAAGTTTCGATCAAACTTAGATCGAAATAGTCTGGAGAACCGTCTAATCCTTGGTCGATATAGTGCTGGGGCTGGTAAGTAAAATCGAGCATAGCTAGCAGTTCGCCCAAGCTCAAAGAAGCACCTGTATAAGCACGGGTAGAACGCCTTTTTAGCATAGTGTTTTCTAAAGTTTCCAGGTTCACTCCCCAAGGAATCGAAGGAGTGACCGTCGAAACCTTAGTACAAAAGGGAAAGTTGTATTTATCCTCTAGTACACCTTCACTTTCATCAAGTTTCCACCCGTCGGCTCCGGTAGGGTCTGATTCTAAATGCGTGGCTTTGTGGAGGTATTTTAACAGTTGACCTTCGGAAATTTTCGGGTAATCTGTGGTGGTGTTTCCGGGCAAAGCTGTTTTAAATTTAGGCAAGTTTTGGTCAATATCTAGCAAGTCGGCTAAAGCAACTACACAAATCGCTCCTTCTTGCTCCGAGTCGATGTACAGTAATTCATTGACAGCTTCGTCGGCGAATCCTCCAATCAGGTGAGGTCGGTAATCGTTGACGGCGCAAGCTAACTCGATATTACTCAATAAATGGCCGGTGTCTAGAAAAATTCGCCGATAAGCTCGGTCTTCGTAACGCCAAGAAGAACGGAAAAAAACCGTGGTAATGGCGATCGCCAATTGGGTATTTTCTAGCGCTGGCGACTGGAAACAAGCGGCTTGCAATGATGGCCAAACTTGACTGTCCCAAAAATGAACAAGTGAATGAGTTCTGCACTGATAGTTGTAGAGTCCGGCCGGCAACTGGGCAGTGCCACGGGAGATTAAATAAATCTCTGCTGGGTAGAGTCCACCCGCCGACGGTGCTGATCGCAAATACAGGTAGCTGTCGTCTACCGTCTGCACTTTCGCCGTCAACCCATAGCTGCACAGCAACAAGCTAGATAATCGACGCCACCAAGCGGCATCGGGATCGGCATCGGCATCCTCCGAGGGGTCTTTTAGATAAGGCTTGAGGTCAAAATACGCTCCAATTTTATATTCTTTGAAAGGCACAGGTTGCTCTGTCCAATCTAGCTGTTTACTTTTAGCAGCAATGGTTTCAGGGTCGTATTTTGTCCGTTCGTGGTAGTGCTGAGCAATGGAGAGAGGATGTTCTGGCATATTTCAGTAGAGGATTCGCTTTGGTTTCTCGATCGATCTTGACATTACTAACCGCTTTCTGGTTGAGCAAGGCAGAAATTTACAAATATAAAAAAAATCTTAGAAAAAATGCGACTGTTGTTACACAAGCTTAACATAAGAAGATACATAAGTATAAATACGCAGAATAATAACCATTAATTACTGTTATGGATTGGCTGCAGTAGCTGTCGTCATGAGGAATGAAAATGCAAAAGCTAAGCGCTGAGGAATTGCTTGCTCAGTATGCTGAGGGCCAGCGAAACTTTAACGCCGTTGACTTAAGTGAACATAACTTGTTTCAAGCAGATCTGACAGAAATAAATCTTTCTGGAAGCGTTCTGAGGCGAGCTTATTTGCCCTACGGAAATTTGACTCAAGCCAATCTTTATAAAACTGATTTGCAAGATGCTGAATTGGGCGACATTCAACTTTATCAAGCTAACTTGTCGGAAGCAACTTTATCAAGAGCCAACTTATCAAGAGCAAATTTGCGTCACGCCAATTTGCAAGGTGCTAATTTGCAGAAAGCCAATTTGCAAGGTGCGGATTTGTACAATGCAGATTTGACGAATGCCGATTTGAGATATGCGGATTTGAGCCGAGCTAATTTGGAGAAAGCAAAGTTAAGCAAAGCTCAATTAGCGGGATGCAACTTATTTCGATCGCGCTTGGTTGATTTGTCGGAAGCGGAGTGCGATCGCACTACTATCGGCCCCGAAGGCTATTGATGATTTGCAGCGCTGGGGGCGATCGGCTTAATTGGTCGTGAAGCGTAGCTATCCCGTAGGGAATCGCCCTTTTTTACATTTCTTAACATCTATCGACACGGCGGAAAATGTGAGTTACAGTTGTAAAAAACTTATCGCTCCGCAACATTGACAATAAATAACACACTTTGCCACCAGCAAACCGGGTAAAATTTATGGATTCTTCCGACCAAAAAGCCAGAGAACTTCGGCACAAAGAACAAGAACTGCGCAAGCGAGAACAAGAAATTCTGCTCCGCGAACTAGAAGCCGAAATCGACCGCTCAGTGCCCGAACATCTAACGAGCAAGTACGAAGAACCAGACAGCCAAGTTAACGGCAAACTCAAACAGTGGCGCCGAAAAATTATAGCAGCCGCTCAATTTACAGGCATTGTCATTGCTGTTGTCGTTGCAGTTCGCATAGCCTCTTGGCTGGCAACTGCGCTGATAGTTGGAGGAATTGCTTTGATTGCTTACAAAATGTTTATTGAAGAAGACAGAAGTTGAAAAGCTCAAGCAGGAAACTATCAGGAAACACCCATGAACCTTAAAGTAGAAACTAGCAACTTTCTCAACGATTTAGAGCGAGTAGCCGCCGTCCGCCGAGAAATTGCCGATTGCCTCAGCAACATCGCCACAGCTATCAACCAATCAGAATTAGCAGGAGGAGAAGCATCGGGAAAACTCGGTTTAGAAACAGACAATGCCGACATTGATGTCGCCAGTAAAAACTTGCGCCAAGGAGTCTTTCGCCTGCTAGTGCTAGGCGACATGAAACGCGGCAAAAGCACTTTTCTCAATGCGTTAATCGGCGAAAACTTACTACCCAGCGATGTAAATCCCTGTACAGCTTTGCTGACGATTTTGCGCTATGGGTCAGAAAAAAAAGTCACCGTTTATTTCAATGACGGCAAAAGCCCAAAACAGCTAGATTTTAAAAGTTTTAAACAAAACTACACAATTGACCCCGCTGAAGCAAAACGCTTAGAAGAAGAAAAGAAACCAGCATTTCCCGATATCGACTGTGCCGTAGTAGAATATCCCTTACCTTTGCTGGAAAAAGGCATAGAAATAGTAGACAGTCCCGGACTGAACGATACAGAAGCCCGCAACGAATTATCTCTCGGTTATATCAACAACTGCCACGCTATTTTGTTTGTACTCAGGGCAACTCAGCCTTGCACAATGGGTGAAAGACGCTATTTAGAAAATTACATCAAAAATCGCGGATTGAGCGTTTTCTTTCTAATTAATGCTTGGGATCAAGTGCGGGAAAGTTTGATTGACCCGGACGATCCTGAAGAATTGGCAGAAGCCGAAGGGAAACTGCGGCGGGTTTTTCAAGCTAATTTGGCTGAATATTGTTTAACAGAAGGACACGATATTTACGACGAGCGAGTGTTTGCAATTACCTCAATTAAGGCACTCAGGTTGCGGATAAAAAACCCGGATGCGGATTTGGCAGGAACTGGTTTTCCCGAGTTTATGGCGGCACTGAATACGTTTTTGACGCAGGAAAGGGCGATTTCGGAGTTGCGTCCGGCGAGGACTTTGGCGCGTCAAATTTCTGCTCGCGTCCGCGAAGCTGTTGGACGCCGATTACCATTACTCGATCGCGATGTCAATGAGTTGAAGGAAAAGATTAATTCAGTTGAGCCGGAGTTTAAAAAGCTGACTCACATTCGCGATGAATTTCAACAAGAAATTCTCGAAGTTAGAGATAGTAAATCGCGGACGATCGCAGATTCTTTCCGCGCCTACGTTCTCAACTTAGAAAATACCTTTGAAACAGACTTTTTGCGGTATCAACCGCATCTGAAATTTCTGGATTTCTTCAGTCAAGGCAAGCGAGAAGCCTTTGAAGCATCGCTCAGACAAGCATTCCAGCAGTACATCAACGACAAACTAGCAGCTTGGACTCTCACGGCAGAACAAGAGATGAATTCAGCATTTTCGCAGTTGTCGCAAAGTGCGGCAAATTACGGAGCATCTTACACAAAAGTAACTGAAAAAATCACCGAAAAACTGACTGGACAAAAAATACCTGCAACAGTCAGCACCTCGAACGAAGATAACTCGCCAGCTTGGGCAAAATGGGCGATGGGATTGTTTTCGTTAACCACAGGAAACCTGGCAGGCGTAGCAATGGCAGGAGCGGGTTTTGACTGGAAAAATATTCTGCTCAATTTAATTACTGTGTTGAGCGTCAGTACAATTTTTGCGAGTTTTACGGGGGTTGTTTTGGGCCCGCTATATTTAGCTTTGTTGGGGATTGGTGTTGGCGTTTTGCAAGCAGACGGAGCTAACAAACAGTTGGTGAAAGCCGCGAAAAAAGAGTTGGTGAAATATCTGCCGCAAGTGGCTCAAGAGCAGTGGCAGCCGATTCACGATGCTGTGAAAGAGTGTTTTGATGTTTACGGGCGAGAAGTGGGCGATCGCATGAATGCGGATATTAATTCTCGGAAATCTGAGTTAGATAATTTGCTCGAACAAAAGGAATCTCGCGAGATTAATTTTCAGGCTGAATCTGAGCGGTTAAAAAAATTGGAGGCTGATGTTTCTGCCGAGTCGCAGAGTATTGAATCGCTATATCAAGCTTTCCTAGCATCCGCTAAATGAAATAAAACAGCAATATGCAACAACCCGAAATTTATCAAAACCTGACCGACTATCTCAAATCAGCACTCGGTATTCTCGAACTTGACAAAAACTCCCAACTGTATCGAGATACCACCTCAATCTGCGACTATCTCGCCAAACCAACTTTTCAAATTGCTGTCTTTGGCCCGTTTAATTACGGCAAGTCAACTTTGCTCAATGCTTTGCTTGGAAATCGTGCTTTGCCGATCGACCTAGTGCCCACTACAGGTGCTGCCATTTATGTCAACTACGGCGAGGAATTGCGCGCAAAAATTACCCTGAAAGACGGCACGGAAGTTAGCGAAGCGGGGACTGATGTTTTAAAACGCTACGCCATCCTTGACGACGCCAGACAAATGCGGGATGATGTGGCCGCTGTTAATGTTTACTGTCCCCACCCTTTCCTGAAAACGGGTGTGGAATTGCTGGATTTGCCGGGAACCAATGACCGGGAAGAACAGGATAATTTGGTTCGGGATAAATTGCTAACGGCTGATTTGGTTGTGCAGGTTTTAGATGCTCGCAAATTGATGACTTTAGGGGAACGGGAGAACTTAAGAGATTGGTTGAGCGATCGCCACATCAACACTGTCGTCTTTGTTGCCAATTTTCTCAATCTACTCGAACCCGACGAGCAAAAACAAGTATACAATCGCTTGTTGTTTGTTGCCGAAAGTTTTCGCTCGAACTTACCCAACAATATCAGCAATATCTACCGCGTCGATGCTTTGCCGGCTTTGAGGGCGAGGCTGAAAGGAGATGTGGCGGCCGCCCAAACTACAGGAATTGCCACGTTTGAATCGGCTTTGCAAAGTATTGTGGCAGCTCAACAGGAACAACTAGCAGTTAAGTTGCCCAGAATAGAAGCTATAGCTACTAAAATTTGCCACTCTCTCCGAGCCAAAGCTGAAACTGTCACCGCAGAAATAGCCGCAGCTCAAAAAAAGCATAAAGACAAAATTGAAATTAAACAAAAAGCCGAAAAACTGATATCAAAAGGCTTTTTATCCAGCGTTTCTGACTTCGAGATTTGGCTTTACCAGCCCACACTTTTGCAGCGGTATCAATCGGAAATGGCGCTGTCGCTCCAGGAAGGAAGTTTTGACGCATGGAAGCTAAAATTTCAGCGAGATGTGTTGAAGCAGCAGCAAACGATCGCAGAATGGGTAAATAAAGCTTGCGAATTCTTTGAGAAAGAACAGCCGATCGCCCTTTTGATTTCCTTTCCTCCATCCCCACAAGTCAGCTTACCGGAGCCGCCACCACCTCCAGCTCAAAAGTCGAACGACAGTGAAGTTGCTCCAGTGGCGATCGCAACCGGCTTAGGTTGGCTGTTGGGCGGGCCTGTGGGAGCCGCAGTAGTCGGCGGTGCTAGCTATATTTTGAATAAAAGAACTGGGTATGAAAAGCCGGCTGAATCGTCAGAAGCTTATCTAAATCAAGTAAAGGAAATTTGCAGCGAGGCTGCTAAAAACTATCTCGCTCGCTTCAGCACCGATACTTTTTCCATGCTGCAACACTACAAGGAAATCGCCGGAAAAGTTATCTGTTTTCAAGACAGCAAAGAGCCGCTACAGACAAATATTCAGCAATACCAGATCCAGTTAATCAATAATTTGTTAGAAAATATCGAATCCTGTCTTCAAATGACCAAATCTGTAATTAACGGCAAATGATCCGAACCGACATTGCGGCCAGTACGAATCTTCAAAACACCAATTTCTTTGCTCACTAGAAAGTGATCGATGGGAATATAAGCCAGCGGCATAAAAGTCGGCCAAGTCGGTAAAATGCCAAAGCCCGATCGCGCATTTCGCAGTTTTCCGGTTTTTACCATATTTTTGTAGAATGGCGACCACATTGTGGTATTTAAATCCCCAACCACAATCAGCGGATTTTTTACTTGGGCTGCATACTCGCCGATGGCTGCTAGCTGTTTATTGCGATTGAGAAAACTCTCCTGTTTGACTGGCACAGTCGGATGAGCAAGAATCAGAGAAATGATTTTACCTTGAAATTTAACATCCGCCGACAAGCTCTTTCTTTGATTTGAAAAGGCTTTAACCGAAGAATTTTCTAAAGGCAGCTTGCTGTATATTGCACTGCCAAATCTCTCAGATTCTTGCTGGGTAGAAGAGTAAGGAAAAATCTCGCTTAAAACCGATAACTGTTTTGCCCAAGTTGAGTTGACTTCTACAAAAACCGCGATATCAGGTTTTTCTGCTTTAACCAGCGATATCACCTCAGAATATCGTCGATTAGCCCTTAAAACATTTGAATGCAAAATCCGCAAGTTGTGTCCGGGATTTGCTCCTGCAACTGCTGGCGGTGGAAAATACCAAGGAACAATTTCCGCCAAATTAATGATAATGCAAAATGCGCTCACCAGCAACCATATTTTTTTTGATCGCACGAGAGCGAAGAATATAAAAGTAGAGAAACCAACCACCAGATATTGTAGTTTAAAATGAGAAGTCAATTCAAAAAAAATGTTGAATTCTCCCAAATAACCGACTATTGACAATACTGCATTTACAGTTGCTGGGAGAATAAACCATTTTGAAATTACGTGCTTCCAGCTAAGAATTTTGTAGTTGCTGCTGTGCATCACCGTCCATTTGAGCTTGATTTTGAGGTCGTTGGTAATCGGCAATTTATCAATTTGTATTACCAGTTGTTCTGGCTGTTCCAACTCTCGCCGCTTTTGATAAAATCTCACTAGCAAGCTATCTACCACAAAATAACTAACAGAATTGGCAACAAATCCTACAAATACCAACACACCTAAACCGATCAGCATACCAAAGGAACCGCCGACTTTGACCAAACCCGACCAAACGGCTGCGTCACCTGTTTTCCCTGTAGCTGCTATGGCTATAAATAGCATTAAAGCCGGCAATCCGACCGTGATTGTGTTTCTGATGATATAGTCCATTATTTATCCTCTGTGCTAAGCTTTTTTAGATTGTGCCGGATGTTGGGGGCTGGTTCTCCGGGGCACCCACCTCACAAGAGCATATTCGTAGGGTGCGTCAGTTCCAATAATTGCTTGATTTGAAGAGGTTTTGTTTATCTGACGCACCCTACAAGCTACTACATTTCATAAATTTCTAACGGTAAGTTGTCGGGATCTCGGAAAAATGTAAACCGTTTTTCTGTAATCTCGTCAAGGCGAATGTTTTCTACTTCTACTTGTTTGGATTTTAAGTAAGCAACTGATGCTTCTATGTCCTCCACTGCAAAAGCTAAATGTCTCAAACCGCAAGCTTCAGGATTGTTAATTCTTTCAGGAGGATGGGTAAATGAGAAAAGCTCGATGGTGTCGCCGTTTCCGACTCGCAAATCTAATTTGTAAGAATTCCTCTCGGTTCGGAAAGTTTCTTTGATAATGGAACATCCCAATACTTCTACATAAAATTTTTTCGACGCTTCGTAATCCGAGCAAATAATCGCCACATGATGTATTGCTTTTATTTTCATCTGAAAAAAGTTAGTTATCGCTGAATGAAGAAGGAAGAAGGAAGAAGCAGTAACAGCAATGGTTTCAGCAATTAAGAATGTCCATAGCGTCGGGCGGGGTTGCTATAGTTGGGGTTTTTTTCAACAGCACAGCACGCTATTGACAATTATATTTGACGATCGCAGACTCTGCGAGAAACCCTGCTAAATTCAGCGTGATCGCCCTTTATTTTCCCTCGCCCAAATCTTAATTGAAAAAATTTATGCAAAAAAAGCACCCCACTTTGATAAAATCAGACTTTTGCAGTCAATCACCCAATTTGCATCTCAGGAGACAAGGATTATGGCCCGTATGTATTACGACACCGACGCGAACCTAGACCTCTTAGCCAACAAAACGATTGCTATCATCGGCTACGGTTCCCAAGGACACGCCCACGCCCTAAACCTCAAAGACAGTGGCATGAATGTCGTTGTCGGTTTGTATCCCGGTAGCAAATCTGCCGCCAAAGCAACCGACGCGGGTTTAACAGTTCACCCGGTAGACAAAGCAGCCGCCGCTGCTGACTTCATCATGATTTTATTGCCCGATGAAGTTCAAAAAACTATTTACAAAGAACAAATCGAACCGAACCTTTCAGAAGGAAATGTTTTAGCATTTGCTCACGGTTTTAACATTCACTTCGGCCAAGTTGTTCCCCCTGCCAATGTAGACGTAGTAATGGTTGCCCCCAAAGGCCCCGGACACTTGGTGCGGCGGACTTACGAACAAGGGGAAGGTGTTCCGAGTTTGTTTGCAGTATATCAAGATGCTTCCGGTCAAGCGCGCGATCGGGCAATGGCTTATGCTAAAGGTATCGGCGGCACCAGAGCCGGCATCTTGGAAACCACTTTCCGCGAAGAAACCGAAACCGATCTTTTTGGCGAACAAGTAGTTTTGTGCGGCGGTTTGAGCGCCTTAATTAAAGCTGGATTTGAAACTTTAGTTGACGCCGGATACCAACCGGAATTAGCTTATTTTGAATGTTTGCACGAAGTTAAACTTATCGTTGACTTAATAGTAGAAGGAGGCCTCGCCAAAATGCGCGACAGCATCTCCAATACCGCAGAATACGGCGATTTAACTCGCGGCCCCCGCATCGTCACGGATCAAACCCGCGCCGAAATGCGGAAAATTCTCAGCGAAATTCAATCCGGCCAATTTGCCCGCGAATTCGTTCTCGAAAACCAATCCGGCAAACCGGGCTTTACCTCCATGCGCCGTCAGGAAGCAGAACATCCTATTGAAGAAGTTGGTAAAGATTTGCGAGCTATGTTTAGCTGGTTGAAAAAGCACGCCTAATCAATTTTAGATGTTAGATTTTAGATTTTAGATGGGAGAACCAATCTAAAACAGTTCTGGAGGCAGAACCTCTATCTGTAGGGTGTGCATTGCACACCTTACTGGTTTGAGGAAAATCTAAAATCTCAAGTTTAGTCGATTTGAGATTGAAGGAAAAATCTCAAATCTACAATCTCACATCGTCATGTTTGGTGGGGCTTCGCTTAACCGAACCTACAAGAAAATGGCTAGGTATTTTTAGAGAAACCGGGTTTCTCGCTGGTAGCTCAAAACTATCGGTTCGGGCTAGGACTTTTTTGCAATTTCTCAATATCCTGTTGCCTTTGCTCGTTGAAATCTCTCGGCCTCAACCAATTTGGCCACAACCCGACGAAGAACTTTCGACTTGCCACGCTAGTATCTCTTACAGGTTTGGGCAGAAAAGTTAAAGTGTCACCGTAAAGGGTAAACAGCGCTATAAACAGCAGCAACAGTGGGATAAGATTTTTTTTAGGCATGGCACTTTGGGAGTAGAGTTTGTGAAAGCGCTTTGTTATATTTTGCCCTTGCACGGACAAAAAATATCAGAAACAGCTTAAGAAGAAAAATATACCGCTGGAGACTAAGGGGCCGCGCATACAAAAGGAAAGGGTGCTAGTCGCAATATGATGTCCCCTCTAACTACCACTACAAACACCTTTATTATAAGTGTTGGAGCGGACATCCGATTATTAGCTAATGACTAATAGCGGTAAGGTGCGCCTAGCACACCCTACATAATTAGGTTCTGGCTCGAGAACTGTACAAGATACTATGGGTTTTTGGCGCTTACCTACTTAATGACTAATGACTACTTATTCCCTTGAATAAAAGTTTGCACTACTGCATTAATATCAGGGGAAATTTCTGTTACCAGCCGCACCGGGATTGCCGATGTGGAAGCAAAGTGCGCGTATTCTGGCGTTAGAAAGACTGCATATTTGTCAGATTCGGCGGTCAGTTGAGCGGCGGTAGCCAAACTTACAGCTTTAATATAATTGCGTATGCTAACAGCTTGATCCCCGACAACTTCATCGCCGGTAATTCCTGTGCTTGGCCTGCGAACTTGGTTTAAAGTTGTACTCGGATCTTTGACGCTTAAGTGGGTTCCTCCTACAAAACCGACTAGCCATTTAGGAGAGGGAATTTTCGGAAAGCCGGCAATTTGTTCGGCTAAGGCGGGAGTTGTTTTGTCTGCAGAAGATGCTACTATTAAGGTGGGAATTTGAATTGCACTTAAACCAGTTTCTCCAAATAGTAATGATGTGATCGGATTCATGGCGATCGCCCTTTTAATCCTCCCATCCCGCAATTGATACCGTTCTTCGGGCAATCCTGCCGCCGCGCACTGAATGCCTTCGCCTAAGCTGAACCCAATCAAATCTCCCTGACACCTTTGTTTGAGTGCGCTCAATTGCAGTTCGGCGCCGGCCACGGACAAGGCTGTAGCGCCGCCGAAAGAATAGCCAATTATTACCGATGGGTCGATCGCGATTTTCCCCTGCAAATTATCATCAGTTTGGTTCAATTTTGTCAGTTCGTCGAGTACAAAACTGATGTCTTTGGGACGGTCTAAAAACTCTTGAGGAGCTAGCAAGGGACACTTCCCCGCCATCGCAGCATTGGTATTCGTCTCGTTGCTGCCCGGATGTTCTAAAGCTGCTACCACATAGCCGTGAGACGCCAAATGCTCGGCTAAGTAGCGCAAATCCGTGCGGACGGAACCCAACCCGTGAGAAAAGACGATCGTCGGTTTGTCTGCTGTCGCAGCTTTCGACCAATACACATCAACTTGAATACGCCGATTGCGGGCGCTATCGTTCAAATCTAGCGCCCGTACCTGCACGACATTAGAGCCGGGCTGGGTGGGATCGAAAGGCAGCTTAAACGCGGGTTTAACCGCTGCTAACTGAGGTGCGATCGCCGCCATAAAGCGCTGAGTTTGCCAAAAACTTGTGTTCATATTTCCCAAAACTGCGAAAGCTCGATCGAGATCCACCACGACCCGCGAGCTCGGATAAGACTCAATGAAACTCAATACCGATAAGCCTTCCGGCGCGTTTGCTCCCAGCAGCAGAGCCGCTCGCAGCGCTTCCACACCCCCACCGTCGTGCCTGGGTATCACTGTAGTCAAATCCGTCAGGATGGCAGTGCCGATGCCCGTATTTAGCAAGTTGCTCAGGCCGACTACATTTAGGGGAATTTTCGCTTGCAGCGCCCGAAAAATCTTACTCCGCTGTTCCTCAGACAGGAGATTGGCATAAGCTTGCAGTTTGGCAGGGACTTTTCCTGTTTCTGCGAGTTCGCGCAAATCCGCAACCGATATTGACGATTCTAAAATACCTTTGCGGACAACAACCGTTTCTGCTGCTTTTACAGAGGATGTCGCGCCGCTCAAAGGGCCGATCGAAATCGAACCCAAAACACTCGCCACCGAAGAAAACCATCTGAAATTTGGTCTGATGCTCATTTTTACCTTATTGAACTAGAGGGGGTAGATCACCATATTCTCAAAATTCTCCCAGATACCGAGATATTGTCCTAGATGCCGAGAAATTGCCTCCCTCGGAGTGCGATCGGCAAAGCCTCTACGCATATTTACTAGCCGATCGCACATTCCGTACCTAAGTGCACTTCTTGTGCGGGTGCTAATGATGATGAGTTGAAAGATTTTTTAATCGGCAGCCCAAAAAATACCAACTTCGCGAGTGAAAAGAGCGATCGAGTGTATTCGGGAACCGCGCCAAGGTGCTGAAATTTTGTTAGCAATTCCGTTGGATTAGGATTAAATATAAGACTTACACAATTGTCACAAATAAAGCTTAAATTTTAGGTATGTAGTTGCACTTGTCCGCTCTTAGTTAGGAAAGAGCGAGTCGAGCGCAACTACATACCTTTGTTTAATTTGCCAGTTGGCTTTAGTCCTAAAAGATTAACCGCAGATGAATGCAGATTCATAACGTAATCTGCGGTTACAATATTCCTCAAGATACAGGAAAATAAACAACAAGCATCGAAATATTTTGGTGAGTCCGGGCGAGCGCTTCCGGTTCCTTGAGAGTTCCCGGTTTGTCCCACAAATTTTGTTGCTGAGAAATTGTTGTTAAAATCAGCAAATCATGTTCTAACAAATTCTGCGAAACTAACTTGATAAAATTTCCCCGCACCCGATTTACTGGTATCTCAGAAAGAATTTCCACCTCCGCCACACTTTTGTTGCTTTGTTCCCGTTTTGTCGCCACCAACAACACTTGCAAACTCGCCTTAAGTTCCTCGGCCAAACTCTTAGCAATATCCACGGTTTCCTGAAATCCAAACCGCGTCAACTCGCTGTCAGTTACCGCCAAAATAACTCTGGCTGTATTCTGGAGAGGATCGGGAAATCGAGCAATCAGTACGGGTACGGGCGATCGCCTGATCACTGTGTCAATGATGCTGCCAAAAAAATTGTCGCGCGTCGTAGAAAACCCCTTCCAACCGCAAACTATTAAACTAGCCTCGCGTTCGGTTGCACTCCGCAGAATTCCGCGATCGATCGCATCATCTATCCTCGCGATCGGTTCAACCGCACAAGCAGCCGCATGGGCCACAGTTTCCGCAGCCGTCAAAAGTTGAGTTTGCTGCATTTTATCTGCCGGCGAAATTGCTTCCCCGCGATCGGACAAAATATGCAGCGGCAGCAAAGTTCCCTGAGATGTTTTTGCTAAAATCAAAGCCAAACGCAACAAATTATCTTCCGTATTCGGATTAGCAACAGGCACTAAAACTCGCTCTCCCCATGAATGCTTTCCCGACGTACCAGTCGGCAAACTCGACCCCGGCTGCTGCATTTCTTGACCCCACCGAGATACAATCCAAGGAGAAGCGACACAAGTTACTAAAATCATTGCAATGATGCCGTTCACCGTTACGCGATCGACTAATTTAATGTCAAAAGCAACCGTAATCGCCGCCAAAGTAGAAGCAGCTTGAGCAACAGAAAGACCGAACATTACCATAATGTTCGGAAACTCAAAACCAAATAATTTCCCCGGTAGCCAAGCTGCCAAAAACTTGCTCACCACCTCTGCTAAAATCATCACCGCCGCCACCAACAAAGACTGTGGCTGCTTCACCAAAATTAGCGGGTCAATTAACATCCCCACAGAAATCAGAAAAAACGGCACAAACAGCGTGTTGCCAATAAACTCAATCCGATTCATCAGCGGACTCATTTTGGGAATAATTTGAGTAATGGCAATTCCCGATAAAAATGCCCCAATAATTGCCTCAATTTCAATTAGTTCTGCTGCGTAAGAAACTAGAAATAGGGTTGCCAATACAAAAATAAATTCCGCATTTTCGTCGTGTCCGAATTTTTTAAAAAACCAGCGACCTATTTTGGGGACTCCCCACAAAGTAGCAAAAGTGTAGATAGCAAGAGATGGAATGAGAAACAGCCAAAATTCGAGAGTTAGATTTCCTTTGAAAGCTTTAACAACAATTGCCAGCACCAACAGTCCCAACACATTCGTAATTAAAGTCCCACCCAAAGTCGTAGTAATAGTCTGAGTTCGCATCAATCCCAATTTGGTGAGAATTGGCAGCGCTAACAGCGTGTGCGTCGCAAAACAAGAAGCGACTAAAATTGAAGCTAGCCAGCTATATCCCAACAGCAGCATTGCTCCTGTCCCCAATATCATCGGCAACGAAAAAGTAGCCAGCCCAAATATGACAGCTTTGTCCGCATTGAGTTTGAGGTCGTCGAGGCTAGTTTCCAGTCCCGCTAGGAACATCAAAAACAGCAATCCTACTGTACCTAACAAAACAATAGTAGCGTCCCGTTGCAGCAAATTGAGACCGTTGGGCCCGACAATTACGCCCGCAATAATTAACCCGACTATTCCCGGTAGTCGCAAGCGCTCAAATAACAGCGGCGCGAGTAGCATGATTGCTAAAAGAACTAGAAAAACGGGAACGGGAGCGGTAATCGGCCCGGAAGTTAACATACATTTCACCCTAAATATTGGCAGCGAACTGCTATTATATTTAAAATAAAATAATCACAATATCTATCAATCTAAAGAGGTATTCTCAATAAATTACAGCGTAATTGGTAATAAGTAGGACTTGCCCGGAGAAACCCGATTCCTTGGCAAAATAGGGGTTTTAGGACGAGAAATTATTGAAAAAAAGCCGGTTTCTAGTTTCCGACCCACAAGTCCTGATTGGGAATAATACCCATAAACAAGGGAAACGTGCTTGCTTTTATGCCTTGCTCTTGTCTATTTAAAATCTAAAACCGGGAAAGGTTTCGCCGCTTCCATCTGTGCCGCTAAAGTAATTAAAGTTGCTTCCGCCGCAGGCCGCCCGATAATTTGAATTCCCACGGGCAAACCGTTGTTATCTAAAATGGCAGGAAGTGCGATCGCAGGCAAACCGCTAGCATTAAATGGCGGACAAGGAGCAACCCAATTAATGATCCGCTGCAAAGTTTCTTCAAAACTCAAATCCGCCCACTCTCCAACCCGGATTGGCGAGTGCATATAAGTCGGCAAAACTAACACATCAAATTTTTCAAAGAATCCCACAATCCGCCGTGAAATCACCTGCATTTGATTCACCGCCCGCAAATATTCCCCAGCCGAAATAGTTCTTTCTAACAGCCAGCGATTCATCGGTTCCAAAGCAGCGCCTGGAATGCCACTTGCCGCCGCCCCAGACTGCCAAATTGCGATAAACGGTTCGATTAAACCCGTAAAATCTGGGCATCCAGGTTCGACATCATGACCCAAATCTGTCAGTAACTTGACGGTTTCGAGTACCGCTTGCTGACAGATAGGCGCAGCCTCGCCCACAGGGGAAATAGTCGTAGAAAACGCAATTCGCAGCTTACCCTGCTGTTGACGGGAAGCCTCTAAAAACGTCGGATTTGAATCTGGTAGCCAGTACGGATCGCCTGTTGTGTAGCCTGACATCACATCCAAAAGTGCGGCGGCGTCAGCTACTGTGCGCGCCAGGGGGCCGTTGGCCGAGATGCCGCTGAGGTAATCTCCGACAGGTGCCCAGGAAACTCGCCCCCGCGACGGTTTAATGCCAACTAAACCGCAGCAGGAAGCCGGCCCTCGAATCGAACCGCCGCCGTCTGAACCTTGGGCGATCGCACACAAACCCGCTGCTACAGCCGCCGCTGAGCCTCCGCTGGAACCTCCTGGCGTATAGTCTAAATTCCAGGGATTGCGCGCGGGCGGGAAACCTTCTGGTTCGGTGTAAGGTAATGAGCCAATTTGAGAGGTGGCTGTTTTGCCCAGAATGTTAAATCCCGCTGCTTTGATCCGCCATACTACTGACTCGTCGTAGGCAGAGATGTTACCAAGCAAAGCCTGAGTGCCGTATGTACACGGAACGCCCGTAACTGGTGTCAAGTCTTTAATGGCGATCGGCACTCCGAAAAAAGGTGGCAATTCCTGTGGCTTGTTTAACCCCGCTAGTTTTTCGGTTTGAGATTTAGCTAGGGCGATCGCCCGCTCTGCCGTTACCGTAAAATAACTGCCCAGCTCAGGGTTTAATCGATCGATCCGTTCCAAGTAGAGATTGACAATTTCTAAAGGCGACACTTCCAGGGTGCGGATCGACTCCGCCAACTCCAGAGCTGGAGTAAAAGCCAGATCGAAAGAATTCATCGGTTTAAGTCCTTAATTGTTGGATGAAGTATCAATTTATACTGTTTTAGTGCGGAAAACTCTTTCCATTAAAAAATTTATCCAAAAATGTGGAAAATCCCTATTTGGGCGTAGATAAAGAGTGAGCGCATCCTCCTATTGGCAGAATATTTCCTTTGTATGGCACCAGTAGAAACTGATCTTGCGATAGACTGAGGAGAGCAGTTAAGCTTTTGTGCAAGAGACGCTCTTCGGGCGATCGGCATTGTCCAACTCCCACAAATCATCTGTTCGAGTCAGCCTTCTCACCAACTTAAGGTAGCGCATATGACACAGCAGCATCCGCCAGCTCCTCGCCCTCCCGTACCCGGAGCTCCCCCACCGCCAGGAATGCCCCGCCCTCCAGCTCCAGGGATGCCCCCCAGAGCAGCAGGAATGCCGCCCGCACCGCCGCCCGCACCAGCACCGCCGCCGCAATCCTTCGCCACACCTAAAAGCCCGAGCTTTAGCAGCGGCGGATCTCCGACTTTGAAAGAGCTAGTCCTCCGAGCCAAAGATGAAGGAGTATCCGACCTTCACCTCGGCGTAAACGAAGTGCCTCGCTTCCGCACGCGGGGCGAAATTGCCGACATCGGCTATCCACCAACAGATTTAGATACGTTTTTTGGCTGGTTGCGCGAGTGCATGAGCGATGAAGAAATTGAAATTTTCCAAAAAACCCTAGACTTTGACGGCGCTTTCGACTTCGGGTTCGTGCGGATTCGGATCAGTTGCATGGACTCCTTAGCCGGGCCGGCAATGGTGCTGCGGCTAATTCCTTCCAAAATAATGACACTGGAGGAATTGAAGCTGCCGGAGGTCTTTAAGAAAATATGCGGCTACCACAAAGGGCTGATTTTGGTGACAGGCCCGACAGGTTCGGGTAAGTCTACCACCTTGGCTGCGATGATCGATTACATCAATAAGAATAAAGCCTACAATATCATCACGATCGAAGACCCGGTAGAATTTGTACACGAAAGCAAAAAATCCTTGATCAAGCACCGGGAAGTCGGCAGGCACACGCTCAAGTTTATGAACGCTCTCAAAGGCGCTCTGCGGCAAGACCCGGACATGATGCTAGTAGGAGAAATTCGGGACAGAGAGACGGTGGAAATCGCCCTCAAAGCCTCTCAGACAGGTCACTTAGTTGCAGGAACCCTGCACACCAACAGTGCGATTAAAACCCTGAACCGGATTCTGGATATGTTCGGGCCCGAAGAACAGGAAGCCATACGGGTTTCCATTTCCGAATCCCTAGTGGCGATTATTGCTCAACTGCTGTGCAAAACCACAGACGGGAAGCGGGCTGCTTTCCACGACGTTTTGATCAATACCGACGTGGTTAAGGAATACATTCTGAAGGGCCAGAATGAGGAAATCAATCAAATCATGATCAAAGATACTTATGAAGGCATGACGACTATGAATAAGTCGCTCTACGGCCTTTATCAAGAAGGTCGGATTACTGAAGAACTTTGTGTAGAGAACTCGCCGTACCCGAACGAAATGGCTCAGATGCTCCGAGGTCGAGTCTAAAGGTCGAGTGTTAACAGTTAAAAGTTAACAGTTAAGTGTTAACTTTTAACTTTTATTGGTGTAGTGAATTGAAAGTCGATCGCCCCATTTTGCCGGAATTTTTCAAAGGAATTGCGCTGTTTACACCAGGGGGAGACTTAATCTATTGCATAGACCCCCGCAAGCAAACTCGGTGGCACTTGCAGTTGTGCGTAGCTCTACAGGAGATCCTCGGTTTGTCGGAACCCCCGCATTTTCTGATACCTTGCTACACGGCAACCGTTGACTGCTGGCTCGATCCAGGCGATCGGCAGGTGCGGCTTGCTGCCGAGGCTTACCCCCCCGTGCTGCGACATCAAACGCTGCTGAACGCCATTTTTGGGACTGGCGACTTAGTGTGGCATCCCCGGAGCGAAGAAATGTGCGAACCGATGGCAATTGCTACTTATCACGAACAATTCCCCGAACTTTGGGAAAATCACGACTTAGTTGTACAGTATGCCAGCCCCGAAGCTCGATCGGACTGGAGCAGTTCGATAGTAACTCCTTTGGGCTTTCCGCAATCCCAGCAGACTCGGCTTCCCAAACCAACAGCACTCACCCCACCGCCACAAACTCAAGGGTACGTTTTGCGTCTGTTTGTTTCCGGCAGCAACCCCAGCACCGAACGTACCCTCGAAACTTTACACCAGTTCTTAGAGAAATGCCTCGATCGTCCCTACACTTTAAAAGTAATTGATGTTTTGAAACATCCAGACCAAGCTGAGGCAGATCAGATTTCAGCAACTCCTACTTTGATTAAAATCTGGCCGAAGCCCGTGCGACGAATTGTCGGGGAATTGAACGATGATGAAAAAATAGTGCGGCTGCTGAGCTATTCGGAATTTTAGATAGGGTCGAGGATTTTTGCGATTATTTACTACTGGCGATCGCGGTTTTAGTAGCGATGGAATTAACAACATTTAGTAATTCAGTCCTGGACGCAAAAAGTGGTTTGGCGTTCTACTTATATCGGTCAGGTGTTCTTCTCCCCTGTACCCTAAATATAAAGGTTCTGCATCCAGGACAGAATTGCTGGTGAGACACTACACTCGCCACGAATAATTAGGGTAACTTACTTTGCTGGAAAGTTGCGGTAAGGTGCGCCGAAGAGCACCCTACGTTACCACAATCAATCTGGCAATCAGGAGAATTGAAAACCGTGCCTGATGTCAAAAAGGTCGATCGGCTTAATCAGGAAGACAAACATCCGGAGCGCACAAACTGGGGAAATCCAAAGTTGTGACTTCCAGCGTATCCAACTCAACTCGCCGAATTACATGATTGTTCGTATCAGCAACAAACAAATGAGGCCCGATCGCACTCAACCCTGAAGGTTCAAAAAATTGAGCCTTGAGACCTTTAGCATCAACCAAACCTGCTTTACCATCTCCAATCATTGTTCTGCACGTACCGCCCCGGTGGTCGATCCGTTTAATTTTGTGATTGTAAGTATCAGCCACCCAGAGGTAATTTTGAGCGTATTCAACACCCAAACAGTGCTGCAATCTTACCTGATCGCCGCGACCATCTTTATCCCCAAAACCAAACAATTCACCGCTACCGCAAACAGTGCGAACCTTCGGGTCTTCATCTATACCCACAG
The DNA here is from genome assembly GCF_036701035.1 of Microcoleus sp. Pol7_B2. Taxonomy (NCBI): domain Bacteria; kingdom Bacillati; phylum Cyanobacteriota; class Cyanophyceae; order Oscillatoriales; family Microcoleaceae; genus Microcoleus; species Microcoleus sp. Pol7_B2. The sequence goes on from NZ_JAUBQB010000052.1 coordinate 21,092, forward strand.
CACGAATCGAACTAATTTCGCTGTCGGCAACAAACAACTCCGATCGATCCGTAGCGAGCCCGCTGGGCTGAGAAAAAGCAGATTCTGCAAGATTCCCGTCCACACAGGATTCTCGGCCAATACCCGCATAAGTGCCGATCGTGCCAGTGTCTAACTGCATTTCCCAAATTTGGTGGGAACCCGCCATTGCAATAAAAAGTCTATTTCCAACTCTTTCTAAATCCCAAGGCGAATTCAATTGCGTTTCTAAACCCTTGCCGCTGCGGGGTGAAATTTCGTGACTTTGTTCGCCGGTACCAGCAACAGTTTCCACCCGTTGAGTCGTAAAATCAATCTTTCTGAGAGCATGATTTTCCGTATCAGCAACATATAGAATTTGACTTTCTGCATCAAAAGCCATACCTTGAGGTGCAAAAAACTCAGCCTCTTCAAAGTCCCCATCAGTTAAACCCGGTTTGCCACTACCGATGACGTGCAGCACCTCACCTTCGAGGGTGCTGACAACAATCCTATTATGTCCTGAATCAGCAATAAATAAGCAAGAACCGACTAAGTTTTGTATGACTGAATTAGCAGGCCCGGGCAATACAGTTTCATCTACAGATTCATTTTCCTGACTCATTTCGCCCAAAAGCGCGACCTGTGGGTGAAGCTGTTTTGCCTCCGTTGCAGCGATCGCAAATGCCAGCACTTTACCGGGAAAAGCCAGCGGTGTTGATACAGGTTTGCGCTGTTTTTCTAAGCGAAAACTGAGTTGTTTAAAGTTAAGTGCATTTTTATCTTTGTATTCAGCAATTAACTTGCCAACTAACTCGTCAAGTGCTTCTCTATTGCCTTCACCCGAAACAAAGCCGACGACATAACTTTCAGGATCGATCACCATTAAAGTCGGCCAAGCGCGAACCGCGTAGCTTTGCCAAACTTTCATGCCGCTGTCAACGATTACGGGATGTTCGATATCGTAGCGGAGGATAGCTTGGCGGATGTTTTCTACTTCTTTTTCGTTTTCAAATTTAGCCGAGTGAACGCCGATAACCGTGAGGGAATCTTTATATTTTTGTTCGAGGTATTTTAAGTCTGGGAGGACGTGCAAGCAGTTGATGCAGCAGTACGTCCAGAAGTCGAGGAGGACGACGCGCCCTTTTAAGGATTCAATGGATAAAGGTTTCTCGGTGTTTAACCAGGGGTAGTTTCCGGGGAATTCTGGTGCTCTGACGCGAGGCATGGCATCTCCTGGGTAGGATGTGAATGATTTTTTTACTTCTTTAATTTAGCGGGAAGTTTCCCGGCATGGGGAAAAAGCTGGTTAAACCTGGGCTTTTGGACACAGCCAGGATGCCATTGCCACCACAGGGGAGTGAGTTCAGTGTTCATATAGCCGCCTTGAATACTTTAGTCTGTAGCACTTTTGTATTCAAAACCTTACTATTTCTCTCTATGCAGCCTAGCAAACTAGACCAAACTTTAGGATTAGAAATACAACGTCGTCGCATAGAGAAACGTTGGTCCCAAGAATATCTGGCAGAAGTCACAGGTCTGCACAGAACCTATATCAGCCAGCTTGAGCGAGGGCTGAAAAGTCCATCTGTTAGAGTTCTTAGTCACATTACAAATGCTCTGGACATAACAATGGGTGAATTTTTACGAGTTGTAGAGGAACTCTTGAGTGCTGACGGAAAACGAGATTGAAAGATTGAGGCAAGCCCTTATTGCTACCATTGCATATCTAGTTATAGGCTCGATAGAGGATTATACTTGCGAAGCTATTTTTCCTTAGACCTCTTGCAAAAGTCTCCAATAAGGGCAATAGTGAGGTGATTGAGAGGAAAAACTGATGACTTACGAACAACTGCAAAGCTTAAAGCCAGAAGCCTTCAAGAAATTATGTGGCGTTGGGTCTACAACTTTTGCAGAAATGGTGTCAGTAAAGCGAACAACAGAAACGCAAGAAACAGAAACCCGGTCGTCCACCTAAACTGAGCTTAGAAGATCAGGTACTACTGGCATTACAATATTGACGAGAGTACCGTACCTACTTTCACATTAGACATCTCCCATAATTCCAATCCCTTTCCCCGCTTGGTTTCTGGCGGACGGTTCCCGCAGGGACAGTCGGCCAGAAACCAACGCTTCCATAAGGGTTTCAACGGTCAAGCGATAAAAACTACCCAATTTGATGACCTAAATTTTACTGTTTTTTTTTCAGCTTGTGGGCACTTTTATTGACACATAACGATCGCACCTATTCGCCATCTTACTAATCCACATACCACCAAAATTACTCTCGCGTAATTTTTTGCTCTTAAGCGAAATCTTTCTGATGCTACTCTCCATATCTTTAGTAATCTAATTAGATGCTCGACAAAGATTCTTTTTTTAGCCTTTGACTTATTCGCTCTCTATGCAAGCAGGAGTCAGAGATACCTGACGATGTTTTTTATGAGTAGTATTAATTAATGGTTCTCCTACATAAGCTTTATCCCCTTGAAAGTTTTGTGAGGTTTCTCATGACGCTCGCTGCTTTCTCCAAATGTTTATGTCGGCTGTTTCTCCGGTTTCTCCTACTACTACGTCAACCATCTCTTTACCGGATGGCATGACTATTACCTGGTTCTTTTTAGTATGTCTCTTTTGCTTGCCAGAGGAATTTTATTGCTGAGCTTCATTGTCCGTAGGTCTTTGTATGGGCTGCTCGTAGCTATCTACCCCGCAACTCAACTTCTTTCAAAATTTCCCGCACCCATGCCCGAGCGGAATCATTTTTTTTTACTTGTTCTCACAATGAAGCGGGTAATAACTCTCTTAAAATCTTTACCCAGTGGTGAAAAATATAATTAGCGGTTGATTCACCCATGCCAAATTCTACCCCAAGTATTTGAAAAGTAGGTAAGTTATGCAGGTACACTAATGTCAAAAGAATTTGGTCTGATCTCGTTAGTTTAGGAGAACGACCGCTGCCAGGTTTGATGAGCCGACTTTTCTGATTTTCTTGCTGTTTTTTGTGGCGGTCGTACAGGTTTTTTGCCTTGGTAATTAGTTCTATTAGTTGGTCGGACTCTATCCCCAACATTCTTTGAGTGTCGGATGGATGATTTTCCAGGTATTCTCGGAGTTTGCTCATCTTTTTGGGGTATAAAATTCCCTTATAATTTAAGAGCGATCGGTCAACCATTTCTTTTTGGGAGATGTCTATTGCTCAAAGCTGGAACATCAATGAATCCACTGCGTTCCGGCAAGTGAGGCACGTAGAGAAGACATTGATTCGTTCAGGTCGGTTTAGCTTACCCGGAAAGAAAGCACTGCCACAACCTGACTCAGTTTTAGGACTGGTTGTGGTCGATGTGACCGAAAGTCCAGTCGAGCGTCAAAAAAAAAACGACAAGTGTTTTCGGGCACAAAAAAGTATCACACCTTGAAGTCACAATTAGTGGTCAATCAAAAGACGGGAGCAATTATTTGCAGAGCTTCGTGGTAAAGGCAGAAGGCATTCCTTGTGACTATTCATTCTTCAGTAAAGTCAGGCTAGCCACTACAATTAAGCTTTGGCGTGACAAGGGTTATCAAGGAATTGGGAAACTTCTTGCCAATAGTCAGATCCCTACTAAAAAGCCCAAAAGCTCTAATTTATCTAAGGTTCGACGGCAAGAAAACCGTACTCTGGCAACCCAACGTATTGTCATTGAACACGTCAATCGGAAACTGAAAATTGTTCGGATTCTGTCGGAACGTTACCGAAATCGCCGACGTAGATTTGGTTTATGCTTCAACCTGATTGCAGGCATCTATAACTATGAACTTAACCTTTCATAATGACTTTTGCAAGATGTCTATTGATTTAATCATCCACAGTGGCTCTAAGTCAAGCGAGAATAACCCATTCAGCTATGAACAACTGTCCGGAATATTGACTTTAAATCACGGAAAAGTATCTTAAACTCAGCTGCAGGTAAACTCGCGACCTTGGTTGTCTGCGAGAGCTTTTAGTGCTAATCTATTAGCACAATAAAAGGGGTCATGGTAGAGGACGACTTCAAATAATATATAAGTTAACAATTCTGCTCATCCGGGTCAGGAAGTCGATCTGTAGCCTCATTTTTGGAATCACAAGGTGAGATAAATGAAAATAATCAAGCAAACAGCAAGTGAATTAATAATTCAGACTCAAAGCATATTTGATTTTTGGTTGCCTAGTTGTTTATTCATAGCCTTTGGACTGTTCGGGCTGGCTTTTGATTATCATAAAGCAACCCTGAGCTGCCAGCGATTGCAGGCCAAACAAGGAAATTGTCAGTTGGTGCGATCGAATTTACTGGGGTCGAACATCAAAGAAATTGAGCTTGCTTCTTTGCAGGGAGCTAAAGTTCAAAGATGCGGCTATAAAACCAGAGTGGTACTTTTGACTTCTGTTGGCTATGTTCCTTTCACTGCTAACTCCACTAATTGGGGAAGCCAAGACGCTGTTGCTTCTGACATCAATTTTTATGTTAAAAATGCCAAAGATCGATTGCTGCGCTTAAGCCAAGAAGATCGCTGGTTGGGATGGACAGGAGGCATATTTTTGCTCGCAGCAGCCGCAGTGATCGTCTTGAGAAATAATGAAACCTACAGCTTCGATGGAAATTTAAAAACCTTGACTGTTAAACAGCAGGGTTTGTTGGCGCGTAAAGTAATTGAATACTCTCTGTGCGAGATTTATGGCGTGGAAGTCGATCAAACCAAAGATCGGCAGAATGACACTTGGTACGAAGTCAGACTGTTAGTTTGTGGAGGATCTCGCATATCCCTGCCCAACACTATGAACCTCTACCAGCAAGAAAAAATTGCCAAAGCGATTAACAACTATCTGCACGCGCAAAAATAAGACAAAATAGCCGATCGCGATCAACCCGATTGCTCAAGCTTGCCGACTTACGCAGAAACCGGGTTTTTTACCAAAACCTCCCCTAGAGCGCGATCGCTTCCGTTATAAAAACCCGGTTTCTTTGGTATCGAGTGCGAAACTTGCGGGTGGAAACTTATCATCTAAAAAGTGAACAATCGTTCACTTTTTAGGTTCTTTCAACTTCCAACCTGGTTTGACAACTTGCCGGGAACGGGCCATGACTAAACAATCATTGGGCACATCTTCTGTCACCACAGAACCCGCCGCTACAGTAACATCTTCCCCCAAAGTTATCGGTGCAACCAGCACGCTGTTAGAACCTGTTTTACTCCGATCGCCTATTTTAGTTTTGTGCTTGTTTTTTCCGTCATAATTCGCCGTAATTGTCCCAGCACCGATGTTGACTTTTTCTCCCAAAGTCGCGTCGCCTAAATAAGACAAGTGAGCGACATTAGTTCGATCGTCTATTTGAGTATTTTTCAATTCTACAAAATTGCCGACGCGGCAGTTCGCCCCAATTTCTGCGTGTCCACGCAAGTGGGCGTAAGGGCCAATTCGCGAATTTTCAGCAACCATACTGTCAGAAACCACCGAATAAAGCACAGTCACATTTTCCCCAATCTGACTGTTTTCGATCAAACTGCCGGGGCCGATGCGACTCCCAGAGGCGATCGAAGTCTTTCCCCGCAAGTGAGTTTGCGGTTCAATTACCACATCCGGCTGCAACTCTACTGTATCGTCAATGGTGATGCTGTTGGGATCGAGCAGCGTCACTCCCGCCGTCATCCACTTGTCCTTTATCCGCGTTTGCAAAATATCGCAAGCTGTGGCTAAATGTTTGCGATCGTTAATTCCCAATATTTCTTGATAATCTTCTACATCCACCGCCATCACCGGACTGAGGAAATTTACCGTATCAGTTAGGTAATATTCTTTTTGGTCATTATCTGCCTTCAATTCTGGCAAAATTTTCTCTAAATCCGGCCAATGAAAGCAGTAAACACCTGCATTAATGCGGTGATTTTGCTTTTGAGCTTGTGTGCAGTCGCGGTCTTCGACAATTTGCTGGACTAAGTTTTGACTGTCGGTAAATACTCGACCGTAGCCTTGGGGATTCGGCAAATTAGCTGTCAATAAAGTAGCAGAGTTTTGGTGCTGTTTGTGAATTGCTATCAATTGTTTGATAGTTTCTGCCCTCAGCAAAGGTACATCCCCATTTAAGACCAGCAAGTCTCCTTGAAATCCCTCTAAGTGAGGCAGCAATTGTTGGATGGCGTGACCTGTTCCCAATTGTTCGGTTTGTTCGACAAATTCTAGGGGAGGAGATTGAAGATTTTTCCCTGATATTTCTTGACCTCGAATCAGGGATTCTTTAACGAGTTCGCCCCGATAACCGACGATGACAAGTCGCCTGGTAATTTGAATTTCTTGACAACTTTGCAGGACTCGCTCAACTAGCGATCGACCGCCCAATTCGTGTAGAACTTTGGGCAGGTCAGATTTCATGCGCGTGCCGCGTCCAGCCGCTAAAATTGCTATTGCTACCATTGTGCGATCGAGTTATTTGCTATAAAAACTTGAATATTGACAAACTGATGATATCACTCGCTGTCCGTCGATGGCACTGCGATCGCACAAATTTTTAATCTAAAAATTCTCATATGGCATCCCCAGGATCGAGGATTTTTCTAGCCGGATGCTGGTTGTAGGGGCGATGCTTGCAATATCTGGACTGGCGCGCCCGGTATCAAAAAGCTGGTTGCAGCAGCAGTATTTGGCGGCTGAGCAAGACGGCTTGCATTCCTCACTACAAACCTGAGTTCGTTTGGGAGTCAGGACTGCGAGTCTTTTCCCAAGGACTCGGAGGGGGAGCGAGACTGATAATTTGCGTCTTTGAGCTTGGATTTGCCACGATACATTATACTATTTGTTGAATTTCAGTTAGGGTGTTTTCAACTTTAAAAAAACTATTTCAGACTTTTTCATTCCTTCTACCTTCTACCTTCTGCATTATCAGGTGTCCAGCTATGACAGAGCTTAATTTTCAGGAACTTGCCAAGCAGGGAAATCTCGCCACTGCGATCGCATCTTGGCTAAACAGCCAGTTGCAATCTGAAGGCATCACAGCCTCCGCGAATCTCGACGGCGACTGTTTGGATGTAATTCTTGAGGCCAAGGAGGTACCCATAGAAAATACATTAGTTGATTTTGTCCGCACCGAGCTGACGAATTTGCAGCCGGATTCGATTCGCAAAGTGAAGGTTGAGGGCCGAGAAAGCGGTCAGATTGCTGCTGCTTGGAGTCAAGAGTTTAGTTTGGAGAACAGCAATTTTGAACAACAGAGCTTTGCAGGAGAATCTGTGCCAAATACTGCTTTTGCTAATATGGACGATCGCACAGAAAGCCAGAGCAATATTGAGAAAGAGAAACCGCCGGAACTTGCGGCATTTGAGAATCGGCTGCGATCGACTTTCATTGTAGTCGGGTTAGTAACGGGTATGTTGGCGATCGCGGTGGTGGCGTTTGTGGGTAAAATTTTGAACCAGCCGACAGCAACTGCAGGCAATAATCCCGATGAAACAGTAAATTTATCAACTGCACCCGATACTGCACCAGATACTTTTCGAGAAGCCGTTAACAGCGCACTCACAGCAGCAGAGTTGGGGCGAGCGGCAAAAACCAAGGAAGATTGGACGACAGTTACCGATCGCTGGCAAGAAGCGGTCTCATTAATGAGAAGAGTACCAGTTTCTAGCCCCAACCATCAACTAGCTCAAGCAAAAGTAATCGAGTATCAGAAATATCTGCTTTACGCTCAAGAAGCAGCAGTAACTCCCCCTCTGCCAACTCCAACTCCCGCACCAGCCGAAAAATCACCTGCGGAAAAAGCAACTCCTAAAAAATCCAATTCGCCAAAAGAAACTTCGGAGAAAGCAACTCCTAAAAAAGCCAATTCTGAAAATAGAGCTTCAGAGAAAGCAACTTCTAAGAAAGCTCCTTCCGACACAAAAGCAGAACCAGAGAAAAAATCTCCTTCTAGATAATGTTAAAATAGAGATTTGAAGAATTATGACTGACAACACTTTAATCGTTTCTCCTGAATGGTTAGCCACTAATACCGACAATCCCCAACTTGTAATTATTGACTGTCGTTTTTCCCTTGCCGATCCTGAATTGGGACAAAAACAATATCAAGAAAGTCACATTCCCGGAGCTTTCTATTTAGATTTAAACCGCGACCTCGCCAGTTCAGTTAGTAAACACGGGGGTAGACATCCGCTGCCAAATATTGAAGAATTAGCTGATAAATTGAGCGCGATCGGCATTAATTCACCAGAAACTTTAGTCGTCGCCTATGACGATTCGCGGCTGGCTTTTGCCGCTCGTTTGTGGTGGCTGCTGCGATATATGGGACACAGCAAAGTCGCTTTGTTAGACGGCGGTTTCAGCGGCTGGAAAGCTGCGGGCTATCCGGTAACAAATACTTTGCCAGACCCCCGCGAGGGTAAATTTATTGCTCAAGTGCAGCAGGATTTGGCGGTAGATATCGAGGCTGTGAAAGAGCGTAAAGACTTGCCGGGAAAGGTTTTGGTTGATTCGCGAGAAAGCGAGAGATATGAAGGTTTGCGGGAGCCGATCGACCCCATTGCAGGTCACATTCCGGGTGCGGTTAACTATCCTTGGCAAGGGGTGACAGATGAAACTGGAAAAGTGCGATCTGCATCCGAACAAAAACAGCGGTGGACGGAATTAGAAAAAGCCGAAGAAATTATTGTTTATTGCGGTTCCGGGGTGACGGCTTGCGTTAATTTACTGTCTTTAGAAATCGCCGGAATTCCCGATGCTAAACTTTATGTGGGTAGCTGGAGTGACTGGTGTTCTTATCAGTTGTAGATCCCAGCAGCGAGATGATTGTTGACTGTTGAGTGTGAGTTGTAGGGTAGCGGGTATTGATGTCAACTTAACGTTAAACCCTCAGTCCGGCAGCGGTTGAAGCAAGAGCCTCAAAGCGAAATTCCTCGCTTTGAGGACTAATAAGTTCTTCAGTCCTCTTTGAGAGGACTTTAGCTATGAGACAGGGAATTCATTCCCTGGCGGACCGTTGCGTCAATGGGAGCACTGGCGAACTAAAAACTTAAGTTGACACTAATAGGTAGCTGGGAATCACTTGGGCGCACATCAATGTAGTTGTAGGGTGCGCTGCACCTTACGGCGAATTAAATAATACCCTAAAAATCAAAATAAATATAAGGCAAACCCCCTTCGGGAGCCAACACCCAAACCGCATACAAACAAAGCGGCACTAACACCAATTTCAGCGGCCAATTTAACTCCAATTTCAAACCCCGACTCAACGCATAATTCCCCAGCATCGCCGCAGCCAAAGCCGCCAACATCCAAGTTAAATGCACTCTTTCCAAACCCAAAGCTTCGCCATAAACTTTCTCAGCAAACTGCACGTCAGCAGTGTGTCCCCACAAATGCGAAATCGCCCATCCAGAATCCTTTAAATCTGGAAGACGGAAAAATATCCAACTACCAAAAACCATCGCCTGAGTCAACAGCCAACCGATCGCAATACCGATCGGATTTTCCCACAAAAACTCGATCCGCAACCGCTTAAACAGCACATCAGTCAGCCTGTGAACCGCCAAAGCTAAACCGTGTAAACCCCCCCACACAATAAATCCCCAAGCTGCCCCGTGCCAAATTCCCGCAATTAACATGACAATCGACAAATTCAGACAAGTGCGCCACAAACCGACTCGCGAACCGCCCAAAGGAAAATACAAATAATTGCGTAGCCAATCGCCTAAAGTCATGTGCCAGCGCCGCCAAAAATCAGCTATGCTGGCACTAAAATAAGGAAAATCAAAATTTGGTGGCAAATACCAACCCAGCAGCAAAGCAGTACCGCGCGCCATGTCAACATAGCCACTAAAATCGAGATAAAGTTGCAGCCCGTAAGCAAAAATAGCCAGCCACAAATCCTCGCTACCCGCCCGCTGCAAGTTGGTAAAGCTTAAATCGACATAAATTCCCAAGTTATCTGCGAAAAGACCTTTTTTTACTGCACCAAAGGCGATCGTCCAAAGTCCCTCAGAAATGCGATCGGGCGTCGGAAATTGCTGGGTTTTCAGTTGATAGATCAAGTTGTGATACCGAGTAATCGGGCCGGAAATCAGCTTGGGAAAAAACAACTTGTAAGCCGCAAAGTGCAGCAGCGAAGTAGCAGCAGGCGCGCCTCGGTACACGTCAATCAAATAAGCAATGCACTCAAAGCAAAAGAAACTCAATCCCAAAGGTGCGATGACGTGACTTTTCACCCAGTCAGCCCCGTCGATAGCTAAAGGCCAATTTAACAAAGTGCCGATCGAACTCAATAAAAAAGGCACATACTTAAAGCCCAGAAGCAGCAACACATTCAGGCAGATGCCTATCCACAGCAGCAACAAACGGCGGCGGTTCCAAGATTCATTAGCAATCCGCCAATCCAGAGGTTCCCCAATCGCCATTGCCAAGCAGTAATTAAACAAAGCACCAACTAACAGCAGAGGAATGTACCAAATTTGCAGCGAAGCGTAAAAAATTAAACTACCCGCCAACATGATGAACAGCCGCCACCACCGCAGCGGAACCAACCAGTAAGCCGCGAACAAAACTAACAGAAACAGCGCATATTGAAGGGAGATGAAAGTCATACCATTTTAGATTTTAGATTTTAGATTTTAGATTTTAGAATTGGGAAGGGCTTATTTTGTATGGTTGGGATTACGAGCCTACTGTTGCATTATTTTTACTAATCGAAACTTTGCTAAGAACGAGATTTATCATGGATTTTAGCCGATCGCCGACACGAAAACAGGCCCTCGGTAAGTCCCTACTATATAGTCGGCAACTGAGAACTGCTACATTTTACAGCACAAAGGTTAAATTCTGTTGCAAATTAAATAAATCTTGCCTGCTATAAATTACCTCTCTTATGAACAATATAAATTTTGGTGAAAAAATATAATTACGTTCGCAGCATCCGACTTCAGTTCTCAAAAGCTACAATTCCTGATATCGTTTCCCTTCGCATCGGAATAATATTTTGCACCGTGCAGGTCTAGCATCCCGCACAGCAAAAAAGTGATGTAATCCAAAATGTTTTGAATTCATCACGATAGCAGGTATTTGACAAGTAGTTCGATCGCATTTCAACCCTTCTCAAACCTCAAATTCGGTCAGATTCAGTATCATAATGTCGATAAAAATTTCTGGCGGTTGCTCAAAGAGCCGCCGATCGCAAATTTGCAGCACCGTGGGTGTTTATATCGCAGTACAATGAATTTCTGCCAGCAAGTTTTTCAGCAAATACCGAAAAACTATCTTCATCATCCCCAATCAAAACTTTTGCTGCTGAATCTGCCGCTGGCAAGCGCCCGGAACCCCGCAAGCTACGAGAATTTGCGTTTGCCAGCGATATTTCATCTCCCTTAGCAGCCGACATTTCCAAAGGGTTTTCTTCCTCTCCAGGATACAGAATTGGCAGTGTGACAAAAAAAGTCGAACCAACTCCGGGTGAACTTGTGATTTCAATGCTTCCCCCTAGAAATTCCGCCAGTTTTTTGCATAGAGACAATCCCAATCCGGTGCCTCTGACGCCATTCTGCAAGGGATTTTCTATTTGGACAAATTCTTCAAAAATCCGCCTTTGGTCGCGTGGAGAAATGCCAATGCCCGTATCTGCCACTGAAAAAGTAACTGTTCCCTCCTCTCCTATTTCCGCAGCAACTCGAACTTCACCTGCTTCAGTAAATTTGAGGGCATTAGAAATCAGATTTCGCAAAATCTGAGAAACTTTTCCCTCATCGGTTGTGAGGATTGGAAGTTCGAGAGGTTCTTCAAAAATTAGAGAAACGGCAGAGTTTTGGGGAAGCAGGGGGCGCATCATTCCTCGCAGGGCGCTGAACAAATCTTCGACTTCAAAATCAGCCAAGCGAACAGTTAGTTTTCCGGCTTCGACTTTGGCTAAATCTAACGAGTCGTTGACAAGTTCTGCGAGAGACTCAGCGGATTTGTAAATGTAATTTACTTGCTTGTCCTGTTCGTCTGAAAGTTCTCCGTCGAGGCGATTTAACAATATTTCGGAAAGGCTCATAATTGCCGTTAGCGGAGTGCGAAACTCGTGGCTCATATTGGAGAGAAAGCTGGTTTTGAGTTCGCTGGCGCGCCGGAGAGATTCGGCTTTGTCGTTCAATTCAGCGTAAAGTGCCAGGACTCCGCGATTGGTATCTTCTAGTTGTTGATTTAATTGTACGAGCTCTTCTTGACGCTGGCGGAGTTCGTCTAAAGTGCGTAGTAATTCTTGATTTTGCTGCTGAATTTCGGCATAGGGATCTTCGGGAATTTGGCGCGCTAGTTTGTCAACTAATTGATTTAGTTCGATCGCACTCAGCGCAGGCATATTTTTGGAAAACTGCTTAACTAATTGTACAGCCGTTCCGCGATCGGGCGCCGAGTCGATTTTCACTTCGTCCATCAACCGTTTCGCTGCTGCTAAACCAAGTCCCGCGCCGGTTTGCGATCGAAAATTGGGGCTTAACACAGCCGGTAAATCAGCAATTCCCGGCCCCGTGTCTGAAATCCGAGTCCGAAAAATTTGGGGCGATTCCCCTTCCACAATAAATTCTACTTTGCCACCGCCTGCATATTTGAAAGCATTGCGGGCAATTTCGGAAACTGCTGTGGCGATGCGGGTTTGTACTTGGGAATCGAATCCCAGCCCTTTAGCAATTTGGCGAGCTCTTTGGCGTACTTGTACGATGTCTTGTTCAAAGCGGACTTCCGTCGTCAGGATTGGGTAACTCACGCTGCTTCTCTCATCTTAGCTACTATAACTGTCATGTCATCGCGAGTGCGTTTGAAGTCCCGGTAGAGCACGGCTGCGATTAAAGCAGGATGTCTGGAGGCTAAACCCGGGTAGCGGTTTAAATTCCACTGCGCCGCCAAACCGTCGGAGTGCATGATGAGTAGGGACTGCTGCGACCAAGGATAGACAAATTCTGCTACTTTTCGCATCATATGTCCAACTGTGCCGTTGTAGGAAACCATGCTGCGGTTTTGGTTATCTGTGACAACTACACCGCTGATGTTGCCAATTCCGGCAAAACAAATTGTTTGTTGGGTAGGATCTATTTGGGCGATCGCCGCAGCCGCTCCTCTGGTATTTTTTAAAGCAGCGTGCGCCTTCTCTAAAATTGCTTTCGGCCCGAGTTTGGCGTTTTCTTGAAATACCCGCACTGCTTCGCGAGACGCTTCCTCCGCCAAATCCCCGTAGCCGAGCCCGTCAGCAACTAAAATCAGGTTTTTGTCAAGGTGATTTTCCGCAGCCCAGGAATCCCCGCAAATTTGCTCTCCTACTTTGGGCAAGTGGATGACCCCAAATTCCAAGTAATTGCTGTTTTGGAAGGCTTCCCGGCTATTTTGGGTCGGTTCCAGCCGCGCTAATAAGGCTGTCCCGAGTTTTGGTACAGAATGAATATCAAAAAAAGTAGAGAGGCGTTTAATTGCCCCCAATCCAGTTCCAGGGCTTCCCGCTGTAGAAAAACCGTCCCGCAGACACAGCGCGACATTTGCCATGCCCTGCCCCCGGTCTAGCGCTACTATTTCAATGCTATATCCTGCCGCTGTTTTGAATGTTCGCAGCAAAATTTCTCCTTCGCGGGCGTGCTTGACCACGTTTTTTGCTGCTTCGGTGGTAACAATTGCCACTTTACCGCGATCGGTATCATTAAATTCGACTTCGGCCGCCAGGGCGACTGCGATTCGCCGCGCTTCTCCGACTTGAGTTTCTTCTGTTACGGGCAAGGCTACGGCATCTATCATTTTTTATCAGTTCTCATAATGAAATCCTCAATACGCCAACCCTCTCCGGGTATGGTGTGGGATTCCAAGAATCACTTCTTGGCTTTGCTTGTTACTCTTTATACCAATTTAAAAAATAATACAACTATACGCAAGCTCCAAACCCCGATCGTCTTCATTCATTCCCAATGCTTTAATCTAAAATCTCAACTCTCAAATCGTATTACTTCTTCAGCGCCAGCGGACGATCGCAATTTTAGTCCCCTTACCCACTTTGGAAACAATCTCAAATTCGTGCATCAACCGCTTGGAACCACTCAGCCCCAAACCCAAACCGTGATTAGAAGTATAACCGTCGGTCAGTGCTAATTCGATGTCTGGAATTCCCGGGCCCTTGTCTTCAAATATCAGCCTCAGCCCTTTGCGGGTTCCTAATTGCAGCGTTTCGAGAGTTACAGTTCCCCCTTTGCCGTAGTCTACAGTATTGCGGGCGAGTTCGCTGGCTGCGGTAACGATTTTCGTTTGGTCTAATAAACCGAATCCCATTGCTACAGCCCAAGCTCGCACTTGCTGCCGGACGTGGACTATATCGGATGACGATCGGATTTCTAGTGTCTCACGTTTTGACATGGCGGCTACTGTACCAAAATAGAACTTCTCCACAAAATATAGGACTTACGCTCGTCAACTTAGTTTCTCCTAATAGGACTTACGCACTTACTACGATTTTCTCTCAATAGAGAACATAGTGAAGCCATCTCAAACCCTTGATTTAACCCCCTTGAGTGCGTAAGCCCTGTCCTCAGAAATCTTTAGTTTGTCAACAAGGTATCTACAAACAAACTAGGTTGCTTGACTGCCTGTGCCTCATTCAGGGGACAATTAATCGACTGCTTACGCTTCTTGCTCGTCAGGAGAGAAACCCAAGGATTTTCTTAACAAAATCATGCCTTTTTCAACGCTTAAAGCTGTGCGAACGCCTGTCAGGGAAAGCCCCAATTCAACGAGGGTAATAGCAACCGCTGGCTGCATCCCGACCACAACTGTTTCCGCATCTAAAATTCGCGACATACTAGCGATATTGTTGATAATGCGACCGATAAAGGAATCTACTATTTCTAGGGAAGAAATTTCAATTAACACACCTTTAACGCCTGTTTTGACTATGCGGTTCGTCAGGTCATCTTGCAGGGTCATTGCTAAGCGATCGTGCATATCTACTTGAATTGTTACTAGCAGAAATTCTCCCATTTGAAGTATCGGTATTCGTTCCACCAATTCACCTACTCGTTAATTTTTACTTGAGTTTTTTTCGGTCAAATATGTAATATCTTTATCTTTCCTCTTTAAGATTTTTTATGGTTAAACCTTGGCGCTGTAACGCAACTTTAAAAGCATCCGCTAAAGTAGCTTTTGTGAGAATATCCTGCAAGTCAACTCCCAAATGAACTATGGTTTGAGCTATTTGCGGGCGAATGCCGCTGATGATGCACTCAGTACCCATTAAACGGGCGGCGGCGACAGTTTTTAATAAATGTTGAGCAACTAAAGTGTCAACAGTCGGCACACCTGTAATGTCTAAAATTGCAAATTCTGAGCCTGTTTCCATGATTTCCTGCAACAGAGTTTCCATGACTATTTGAGTGCGGGCACTGTCGAGAGTCCCGATCATGGGTAAAGCGAGAATGCCTTGCCAAAGTTTGACTACGGGTGTTGACAATTCGAGCATTTCTTGCTGCTGGCGTTCAATGACTTCTTCGCGAGCTTTGAGAAAAATTTCTGTCACCCAAAGGCCAAGCTGGTCTAATAAACTGGTGGAAAGCCAAAGTTGTTCGACAAGTGCGTCGCGGTTTTCTGTCAGTTCGTGACAAAGCCGATCGAACAATGGTTTTTTGAAGCATAAAATGAAACTCGCTATCTCTGAGGGAGTAAAGCCTCTCTGAACGCGCGATCGCGAAACTTCTGCTAGCAGCACCCGCATATTTTCCCATTCGGGTGTCTGGATGTCGCTAAAGTTACCGTTCCCGACTGCAATATGGAGCAATTGCAGGAACTCTTGACACTCGGAGCGCAATTCTTTGGCTCTCATCAAGTCGTCCCGCCGCAGCCCGGTATTTTGCAGTTCTTTGAGCCAGTCTGCTAGTAACTCTGCTTTGTGTCTTTGTAGGATTTCCGCGATCGTGTTATTGCTTGTGAGTTCCATTAAAATTATCTCCTGCTTAGCAATTGGGATGAAGTTGTACGAGCGATTCCCTACGGGATAGCTTCGCCGCGCGTACCAAGCGTGTTTTTTGATGGGGCAACTTCTGAGTTTAACTCACTGTTTGCTGTTTGCGATCAAGGGTTAAGTACCTAATTGTAAAATGCGTTTGACGATCGCACTGGTAGAACTCGGAACTTCTATTTCGATCAAGGAAATCTTGCCACCTCCGGCGATAACGGCCGGTGCTTCCGGCAGAGTTTCGACTTGATAGTCGCCTCCTTTAACGTATATATCAGGCTTCAGGATATTTATCAGTTTAGTTGCTGTAATCTCGGAAAAAATTACTACGGCGTCTACTGGTTTGAGAGCGCCTAACACTTCGGCTCGCTGATTTTCCGGTACGATCGGGCGGGGTGGCAATCCCGGCTGCTGCGGTTTGATAGCTTGCACGCTGGCGTCGCTATTCAATCCCACCACGAGCGATCGCCCCAATTTTTTTGCCGCCTGCAAATAGCGGACGTGACCGCAGTGCAGGATATCGAAGCAGCCGTTAGTAAACACGATCGGACGCCACTTGTCCGGATCGGATGCGATCGATCTTTCAAGTTCTCTCAAAGTGTAAACATCAGAAATCATTGCAGTCATTACCACCCAATTTAAACAGCGATCAAAATTATCCTACCAAAAAATGTGATATTTGCACTTTCGCTATTAAAAAATCAATCATTCAATATCCTACTCATTAATATTTATTTATGACTAAATATTAATGACTAAATGGTAACTTTTAACCCAGAATGGATAAGGAAAAACTACCGAGGGCGAAGCAGATATGCAAAACATAATTCCTCCGTCACAAACAGGTACTCGTCTATCGGTGACTGCCGTATCCTGCTGTTGGTAACTGGAGGTTAAAAAGGTTGGTAAACAATTATTTATTCCCGCCCTCTCTTATATCAATTACTATAAGACAAGGGATTTAGTTCCACCGCCTCGGGCAGGCGATCGGGTAGTGAGAACCCTAGGGGGTGAAACCCAGCGAAACGCGCTCCTCCTGTGTCTATTATTTCTGACACCGCCGCGCGAGCGAAAGCTAGTTAAAAGCTGGAACCTAAGCGTGCAGAGCTCATCTTTACGCTGGATTCGCCAGACTATAGAAGAAGCCAGCAGTTGCTTGCAGCAGTTTCTGGGCGCTATCTTGACCAAGCCTTACAGCCATCCCAGAAGCGCGCAGCCTCCTGTGTCCAACTCTATATAGCTGTGCAGAAACTCGACCTTTTGGGTCGCAACCGCAGCTTGTGAAAACCCAGAGGAAAGTCGAGGTCGGTACCCGAAGCAGCTATTTTGGTGGAAAATAGCTTAACTCCTTGAACAAAATCCACTCAACTACCCCATTGAATCTAACGGTGTAGAATTATCTAACACGAATTATGAAAGCAAGTAATAGCCGTCAATTTTCTTCAGTAGCTGCTCGAACTCTAAAAGTAGTTGGGATTATCTTGATTCTCTCTGCTTTGCTTGACTGCTTTGTTCTGTCGCTGCCGGGAGAAACTTCAGACCTTCTCAATCGAGGCTGGCAGTTGACTGCTGCAACTCAGATAGTTGACAAGGGCATTATTCCTTTGATCGGTATCGCCCTCCTGATGACTGGTTTTTGGGTTGACAGCAGCAGTGGAGTCTCTATTGAGCGACGCAACGTTTGGCTGGACTTGCGATTCTGGGCGCTGTTGATTTCCAGCTTGTTAGGTCTAGTTTACCTATCTCTGGTTCCCGTTCACCTCAACAATACTCGTTTGGAACTCAAGGATGCTCTGGCTCAAGTCGATCAAGAAGCGGGACAAGCGGAAGGTCAACTTGAGGCACAACTTAAAAGCCCTCAATTTAAAGCTCAGGTAGAACAGCTCAAAAGCCAGCGTCGCAGCCAGATAGGGGCGCTGCTGGAAGACGACGGGAAGCTGCAACAAGCACTCAAGAGTCCAGAGGTTCCCAAGGAATTGAAAGCTGTGCTTCAGGAGTCGAAAAATGACCCGAAAGCCCTCGACAAGTTCCTGGAACAGCAAGCTCAATCACTTCCCACTCAAGCTCGTAATGAGATTCGCACCCGCAAGCAACAAAAAGAGAAAGAGTTAAGAACTCGATCGAGAAATTCGAGTTTGCAGACGGGAATCACCAGTTTGCTTTTAGCGATCGGCTACATTACTGTTGGTTGGACGGGATTGAGAAGCATGGGAATTCTGCGGTTCGGCCGCCGCAAAAATTGACCAGCGCTGGCAGGGATAGCGCTGGTCGAGACATCCCTGAGAAATAGTTTGTTTACCCAATAGTTTGCCCTTACTGAAAGCTGGGAATGTTCTCAATTTATATTCTGACTTACAACGAAGAGATTGATATCGCCGCTTGCATTGAATCGGCGCTGCTTTGTGACGATATCATTGTAGTTGATTCTTTCAGCACCGATCGCACCCTTGAGATTGTTCAGAACTATGCCGTGCAAACAGTGCAGCACCGCTTTGAAACTCACGGACGCCAGCGGACTTGGATGCTCCAAGAAGTCCCGTGCAAGTACGAATGGGTTTACATCCTCGAAGCTGACGAGCGGATGACGCCTGCACTGTTTGCTGAATGCTTAAAGGCGATCGAAAGTCAAGAATATATCGGCTATTACGTAGCTGAAAAAGTAATATTTATGGAGCGCTGGATTCGCCGCAGCACTCAATATCCCCGCTATCAAATGCGTCTCTTTCGCAAAGACCGAGTGTGGTTTACTGACTACGGTCACACGGAACGGGAAGTCTGCAACGGGCCTACTCACTTTTTGAAGGAAACTTACCCTCACTATACTTGCAGCAAAGGTCTTTCCCGCTGGATTGAAAAGCACAACCGCTACTCGACTGACGAGGCGGCTGAAACTCTCCGTCAATTAGAAGCGGGTCAAGTAAATTGGTGGGATTTATTGTTTGGCGCGTCGGAGGTGGAAAGGCGCCGCGCTTTGAAAGATTTTTCTTTGCGCTTGCCTTTGCGGCCTGTGGTGCGCTTTTTCTATATGTATATTTTACTGGGCGGATTTCTTGACGGCCAAGCGGGATTGGCTTGGTGCACGCTGCAAGCTTTTTATGAATATCTAATTTTGCTGAAAGTTTGGGAAATGAAGCATCTACCACTGCCAACTTTAGAGGTAGCAGCCGAACAATCTATTTCGGAAGTAGTAACAGTTGAACCGTCTAAAGTTTCTTATAATCTTGGGGCTTCCGATACTCGGAATTAAAAATTGGGCATTATAAATTGGTCATCAAAAATTGGCATTGGTAATTAATACCACTTAAAAAAGAACATGATTTACGCACTTCCCTGGATGACAACCCCCTCAGAACATAGATATAATCAAGAACATAGCCCTGATACACATCAGAAAAAATGGTAGTTTATTACGCCTAATTATCATTGATTCGGCTTGGCACAATTGGAGGATGATTCTTGTGGGGAATATGGGTTAAGCGTGCCGCCTGCTGTGAAAATACACGCCTTCGCGAGCATGGGCAAACCTACAAAAAAAATCAAAATCGTCCCCCTATTATGCAACGCTCCGCCATCAGTATGCCTTTTGATGGGTTTGTCACCGCGTCGAGATATTCATCACAACAACAAAACAAAAAAAACCCGATTTCTGGGAGAAACCGGGTTTCGGAATAGCCTCAAATTTTTAGGTTTAATCAAGTTTTGATTCTTCTTAACTCAAAACTCTCACGACTCACAATTTAAAACTCTTGAGATTTTGCTGTTGTTTTTGCCCGATCGAGCTTTAAAATTAACACACCCAAAGGTGGCAAACACAAGTCGATCGAATAAGCACTGTTGTGGAACCACCACTCCTCAGTCCATTTGCCCCCCAAATTCCCCATATTGCTGCCGCCGTATTCCCGCGCGTCGCTGTTAAACAACTCCGTATAGAAACCTGGTTCCGGCACTCCTACGCGATAGTGAGAGTGCGGCTGGGGCGTAAAATTGCACACCGTCACCACAAAGTCGTCCCCATCCTTCTCTCGGCGCACAAATGCCACGACACTGTGTCGATTGTCGCTGCAATCAATCCACTCAAACCCATCCTCAGCAAAATCTTGACTGTAAAGTGCCCTTTCGCTGCGGTACAAATTGTTCAAATCTTTAAAAAACAGCTTCAACTTTTGGTGCGGCTCGAATTGCAGCAACTGCCACTGCAAATCTCCCCAAACGTTCCACTCGTGCCACTGGCCGAACTCCATGCCCATAAAGATCGTTTTCTTTCCGGGATGAGTAAACATAAAAGTAAACAAACACCGCACGTTTGCAAACTTTTGCCATTCGTCCCCTGGCATTTTCCCGATGATGTGAGCCTTGCCGTGCACTACTTCATCGTGGGACAAAGCCAGCATGAAATTCTCGCTGTGGTTGTACCACATACTGAAAGTTATGTTGTTTTGGTGGAACTGGCGGAACCACGGGTCCATGTGGTAATAGTCGAGCATATCGTGCATCCAACCCATGTTCCACTTCAGGTTGAAGCCTAAACCCCCCACATACGTCGGCCAAGATACCATCGGCCAAGAGGTAGATTCTTCGGCGATCGACAGCACCCCTGGGAAATAGCTAAAAATGACGTGATTCGCCTGTCGCAGAAAATCGGCCGCCTCGATATTTTCCCGACCCCCGTACTGGTTGGTCAGCCATTCTCCAGGTTCGCGGCAGTAATCCAAATAAAGCATCGAGGCTACGGCATCTACGCGAATCCCGTCGATGTGGTACTTGTCAAACCAGAACAGAGCGTTTGATACTAGGAAATTCCGCACTTCGTTGCGGCCGTAGTTAAAGACTAGGGTTCCCCACTCTTTGTGTTCGCCCTTGCGGGAGTCGGCGTGTTCGTACAAGTGAGTTCCATCAAAGAAAGCCAAGCCGTGGCCGTCTTTGGGGAAATGTCCCGGTACCCAGTCCACGAGTACGCCAATCCCGTTGGCGTGGCACTGGTCAACAAAATACATAAAATCTTCAGGTTTGCCGTAGCGGGAAGTTGGGGCGAAATACCCGGTGACTTGATAGCCCCAAGAACCGTCGAAAGGATGTTCCGCGATGGGCAGCATTTCGATGTGAGTGAATCCCAAATCTTTGACGTAGGGTATCAGCCGATCGGCTAATTCCCGGTAAGTCAGAAAGCGCGCCCCGGGATTGAGTTCCGAAACCTGCACGGGGGGTTCTATTTCCCCATTTGGTAGGACGGCGGGTTCGTCAGTAGCGGCGTGCAGCCAAGAACCGATGTGGCATTCGTAAACCGAAACCGGCTGCGTCAGTTGGTCCGTGTGCCGCCGCTTTTCCATCCAAGCGCTGTCGTTCCAAGTGTAGGTGTCTAAGTCCGTGACAATTGATGCTGTTTTCGGCCGCACTTCTTGCTGGAAACCATAAGGATCGGACTTTTCGTAGGGATGTCCGTCTTGGTTTTTCACTTCGTATTTGTAGGAAGTTCCCACGGATAGTCCCGGAATAAATAATTCCCAGATGCCGTTTTGCGATTTCCGCATTTGATGTTTGCGGCCGTCCCAATAGTTGAAATCTCCTAAAACTGATACATTTCGGGCATTCGGGGCCCAAACGGCAAAATATACTCCTGTGATCCCCCCTACCTCGGTGAGGTGCGCCCCGAGTTTTTCATAAATGCGGTGGTGATTGCCTTCTGAGAATAGGTGCTGGTCGAATTCTGTGAGTTTGGGCGATCGAAAGGCGTACGGATCGTAGATGAAGCGCTCGTGTTCCCCTTCTTTGACCCGCAATTGATAGTTTGCTAGTTCTGGGGTGTCGATCGTACATTCAAAAAAGTGAGGGTGATGCTCTGATTTCATCGGGTATTCGGCCCTGGCCTCCGGCAAAACTACGGATACCGCATCCGCATTCGGCAGATAAGCTCGGACGACCCATACTTTTTTGCCATTTTCTTCGATCGCGTGAGGGCCTAGCACTTCAAATGGATCGTGGTGCTGATTCCAAACAATGCGGTCAATCTGTTCAAAGGGGACGGTCGCGGGCATAAAACTACTTACCTCAATCTTTTAACTAAATGGCTTTCAAAACCTAGAGCGGCGCTGCACTTTACATTTCGATACATTTTTGATCGCTGATCCTACCACTGATTAGCATAATTTTGCCTCCAGCAGATCCAGCCGTTCCCTTGCACACACAGCAGGCGGTTGCCTTGCCGGTGGCCTAGCTGGGGTTTTACTGCTAACATCTAAGTATAGAAATATTAAAACAAATTGAAAAATTTATATTTTTTCCAAAATATCCTTGACTTTTTATTAAAATGTGATATACCACTTTTTTAAACTATTGTCGATTTGCCGCTGCCGCAGGGTCCAGTAGAGTAAGTGTTGGGGAGGAGTTAATAGTTTACCTGGAATTTTCAGGTAGGGACGATCGCCCGATCGGTAGAATTTCACCTCCCGGAGGCTGGGTTTCCCCACAAAGTCGGTGAATTTGGGCAATACGCTCAAACAGCGAAGGATTCTCAACTCGGTATTGAGGAATCCAAGCTAAAGGACTCAGCATGGCGACAGCAGCAAGCAATATCTGCCCTGTTCAAGGCATCGCCTACCAAACTAGCACCATCCTACCAGCGACGGTGCAATAGGTTTAAAGCAGCACTCAGGCGCCACTGGAGCGAGTTCTGCCGAGGCAGGGTTAATACCGAACTGGCGCCGCGCCAATTGAATCACTTAACTGACTCAAAACAGACGGGTCGATTTGCTTGCCCGCACCGGCGCGAAACTCGTAGTCAACAAATCGAGTAGCAATGCCGATGCTTTCATCGAGCCAGTCTTCGAGCATCCAAGCCTCAGCTTGCTTTTTTCTCGTCTGTGGGAACAGCGGCGGGGAAGGAAAGCGAGACTCGATCAAGTGCAAAATTTTCGTCGAGTCTGCGAGATCCTCCGGTTAATATTCAGTTGAGGCAGCAGCACTGGCAAGGTCCTCAAACATCCTGTCACAGGCTTGAGTTTCAAAACGTGCAGGCCGGGAGTCAAATTTTATAGTTGAAAGGGAATGCTGTTGTAACGCAGCGAATCAGCGGACTTTGCTGCGGTAACGGGACGTACTGAACTTTAGTAGTACAAGCATCAGACAATCACTACCACCCAACTTGAGACCTAGACCGATGAGATGAAAAAATGCGAGGAGCGAACCATTTTTCACCCCGAGGCTAGGCTCGTTGGGCACCGACTCCGGCAGAGCCCTAATTAGGGCTTTTTAGGAGTAGGGGCAGGGCTAGTAGTTGGAGTGGCCTTTGGAGATGCAGAAGAAGCAGGGGGAGTAGTAGTAGTGCCAGTGCTGCCAGGACCGCCCGGAGAGGGGCTAGGGGAGCTGGGGCTGGTGGTATCTCCTCCGCAGGCGCCGAGGGCTACTGCCAAGCCCACTACCAAAGTCAAACGAATTAATCCCTTGTTCATAAAAACTCCTTAACATTGAAAACCCATCGCAAGGAAGGGAATAGTGTACTTGAGAAACAATGCTGGCACGAATAGCTCAACGATTCGCTCGTTGATTACAATACTGCATTTATTCATAAATTTCACATAGATTCTCGCTAACCAGCAAAGATTTCTTTTTTTTGGCAAATCCTGAAGTCAAAGAGACCAGTGGTAGGATGGGTTGGTTGGCTTGTGAGGTATCTTTGGTAAGGATAACCGATCGAACGCAGATGGCCACCACTGGCGATCTGGGAGACAAAAACTCTTAACCTCAATCAAGCTGAAGCTACCCCACTTTACGTATTGGTGAACTCTATGACCGCTGCTATCAGATCCCCCGATTCTCCCCGCTCCCGATCGACCCGCAAGCCCGCTGCTGGCGCAGCCAAAAGCAAAGTTACTTCTATTGCCCGAGCTAGGCGGGCGAAGACAGGACCGTTATTGCCCAACTACTCGCCAGCCGACGAACAGGCTCAGGCTCGATCGTCCTCATCGGTGATCAAAGTCCTGCCCAATCGCCAGCAGCAGCCAGTGTGGTTGCGATCGCTCCTGCAGGCACAGCGCGCCTCCTCAGTGGTAGCAGTTATGCTTTTGGGCGGTGCTCTGAGTCTCTACGGCTTGACTGTTTACGGCGAGCAGCGCTGGAGTCAGGAGTATCAAAAACTGGAAACTCTGCGCCTCCGGGAACAGCAATTGAGTGCTTCTAGCGAAGTCTTGAAACACCAACTGGCTAAAGAAGCCCAAAATCCCGAAACCGGTTTGGCTCCGCAGAATCCTGGGGACACGATTTTCTTGCAGCCGGCCCCTGAAACTCGATCGCCCGTTGCGGCACCAAATTCTGAACCCGCTCTCAAGAAGGGAGCCGGTGTGGAAACACCGCTGGGCTATTAAACCTGTGTCAAAGCGGAGAGCGCCCGAGGGCCTGAGTGTCCGAGGGCCTGAGAATTGGAGGCTCTAATTTCCTTTTTGACTTTTTTGCAAGTCGCGATCGATTTTCTGCTTCCAACCGGAAGTTACAGATTAAAAATAATTAAGACCACTTCAAAAAACAGAATCCAACTCTAGGTGTGATGCCAACCCTGATAGGGACTGCTCATTCCCAAGTTGTAAATTTTATCTTTTAAGATTTAAGTTATAAATTATAAATTCTAAAACGCTCTAACTTGCTATTGAATTTTTAATGCCATGAGCTACGACCCCCGTTTTGACCGCTACAGATCGCCGAATTTCAAACGCACAAAACAGGCGGGCGATTCCTTACGGGATAGCTTCGCCGCGCGTACTGGGCGGGAAAAACCAGCCAAACCTAGATCTTCGGGCAGTTTCGGCCGATCGCCACAACAGACGGCTGCATCTTGGGGGCGGCCGGTGGAGCGTTTAAAGCGCAGCAAGTTCCGTTTGTGGGCGGTGTGGGCGGTGTTGATGCTGGGGGGGCTGGGGCTGGCTGTGAATTTGTTTTATTTGCAGGTGACGCGAGCTCCGGCGCTGCGTAAACAGGCGGAGCAGCAGCAAACTCTCAAAACGAAGCCGTTTGTACCGAGACGCCCGATAATTGACCGCGCAGGAAATGTTTTGGCGATCGACAGACAGGTGTACACGCTCTACGCTCACCCGAAGTTGTTTAACCACTCGAAGGCGGAAATTGCTGCTAAATTGGCTCCGATGCTGGCGATCGATCTGAGTCCGGGAACTACGTCGGAAACTGAATTGATACGCAGGTTTAATCTTGCTGAAAGCGGTATTACAATTGCGGAGTCTCTGCCTCAAGAGGTTGCCGATCGCGTCGCTCAGATCCAAATTAAAGAGAGTCTGGTCGATGGCTTGGAGTTGCTGCGGCAGCAGCAGCGTTTTTACCCGCAGCAGGAGTTGGCGGCGGATATCCTCGGTTATGTGGACGGGGAACGGAAGGGACAAGCCGGGGTGGAATACAGCCAGCAGAATTTGTTGGAACGATCGATGCCGTCGATTCAGTTTAGCAGGTCGAGCAATGGGAATTGGGTTCCCGATCGGCTGACGGCCGGATTTGTGCAGCTTGATGACTTGAAATTGCAATTGACGATCGACACTCGCTTGCAGCGGGCTGCCCGAGTTGCTCTCAAGGAAAAAATGAAGCAACACGATGCGAAGCGGGGCACAGTGATTGTGATGGATGCCCGTAACGGAGAATTGCTGTCAGTTGTAGCGGAACCTTCTTATGACCCGAATCAATATTTTAATTTCGATTTGTCGCGCTATAAAAATTGGGCTGTAACTGATGTTTATGAGCCTGGTTCGACTTTTAAAGCGATTAATGTGGCGATCGCTCTAGAAGCGGGTGCGGTGAAACCTAATACTGTGTTTAAGGACGAAGGTCGAATTTTCATGGATGGCTGGACTATCCAAAATTCCGATTACAAATTCGTAGGGGCGCGCGGCCCTTCGACTGTTACTGAGATTTTGAAACATTCTAGCAATGTGGGGATGGTACACGTAATGAGAAGTATGAAGGCTTCTCTTTACTATCAAGCTTTAGAAAAACTCGGACTCGGACAAACTGCGGGAACTGATTTGCCTTTTGAAGTAACCAGTCAGCTTAAAAATCGAGAGCAATTTATTAACTCTCCGGTGGAAGTTGCTACTACCGCATTTGGGCAAGGTTTTTCGATTACCCCGATGCAGTTGGTGCAGCTTAACGGCGCTTTGGCTAACGGTGGCAAGTTGGTGACTCCTCACGTTGTGCGGGGACTTTTTGATAGGGACGGTGAAGCTTATTGGAAGCTTCCGAGGCCGGTTCCTAAGCAGGTTTTTTCGCCGGAAACTACTAAGCAGGTGTTAGAAATGATGGAAACTGTGGTTGATGGTGGTACGGGGAAAGCTGCACAAATTCCTGGGTATCGGATTGCTGGAAAAACGGGTACGGCTCAAAAAGCTAATGCTGGTGGGGGTTATTCTGACAAGGCGATTATTACTAGCTTTGTGGGGATAATGCCTGTGGAGGCTCCTCGGTATGTGGTTTTGGCGGTGATTGATGAGCCGAAGGATGGTTCGGGGGGTACGGTGGCGGCGCCGATTGTGGAGTCGGTGATGGAGGCGCTGATTTCTATTGAGAAGATTGCGCCGAGTAAGAAGTAGTTGATTATATCTGAGATGTTGCGTCAGGAATTGACCTCGAAGATAAGCATCGACAACAAGGCTATTGAGGGCACGGCAATGCCGTTTCCCTACCCCAAAATAATTGAGCGCGCGATCGGGGATCTAACGATCGACAACAAGGCTATTGAGGCCGCGGTAATGCCGTTTCCCTACTCCAAAATAAGTTAGTAACAATATCTTTTGTCTTGAGCTGTGGGCTGTCTTTTGGAGGTGCGTTTATGTCCTAAAAGAGTGGAGATAATGATGCAGCGTTGGCTGTTTCTTAAGTTGGGATGATATAGTGTTAGGGTTCCTTTGGCTCTTATACTCGTTAGCGTGCAGTCGTGGTCGCTTCGAGATACGGGGCAACCTCTGTGGTTGAACATGACGCGCCGGATTGGGCCGTTTGCTTTTTGCTCGTTGCTTTCATTTACTTGGAGCACTGTTGTTTCATCTGTATCTATTTGAATTTGCGGTTCTAGGTTTTCCCATTGACTGGCTGCTACTTGGCCGGGGGAGATGTCGGCTGGGTGAACGGCTATTTGTACATTTTCTCCTACTTGTTTGAAGCTGGCTTGCCATGAAATTTTGTCGCGTTTTGCGTTGCTGTGGGCAAGTTCCATTGCCCAATAAGCTCGATCGAGCGATAGCTTTAAACGGTGATTGTTGATAAACATTAGCCAAGAGGGGGCGACGATCGCACAAAATATTCCTATGATTAAAATAATTATCAATAGCTCAATCATTGTAAAACCTGCGGCAGGTGTAGTGGCTCTGCCTTTGAGCGTTTTATTTATTGACACGTAGATGCACTCCCTAATATTTAGCGGGCAAAAAAAACAGCTAGGAGGAGCTATTTTTTTTTATTGGCTATATTTTAACTTTGGGTTTGGGGAGTGTGTAGATCGGTATTTACTGAAAATTTATGCGACTTTAAAAAAACTGTGAGTAAGGAAACGGCAGTCAGGAAAGGGTAGTGCGGTTTCCTTACAGCAATCTTGTCGATCGCGCCCCATCGCGCCAGAGCGCGAAGGTATGTAGGGAGCATCTCACTTTTGCAGCCAAGCTAGAAATTGGAGTTTTGAGGCAGGAGGCAGGAGGCAGAAGGAAAGGCTCTCCTGAGTTTATGGCGTAAAATCTAGCAATCAATACAGTTAGAGTGATGAATTTTCATTTAGACTCTCGATGAGACTTTCCTGGAGTCAAGGTGGAAACTTGTCCTCAACTTGAAGGAGAAATTTACTTTCGACGCTCGTGTTGTAGAGTCAAGAATAGTTTGTCCTCACTGTGAAAATTATAGAGAAGAACTCCATCAGAATCTTGCGGAGTTCTGGGCGCTCGCGCGATCGGATATAACGATTGCCCGGTTAATTTTAGGGAAACTGCACTGCGGTTTCCTAATTTCGGGTAAAGGGTAAAATCAAGCGGATCGGATGTAACGATCGCCGGATTTGTAGGGAAACGCCAGTGCCGTGCCCTGATTTCGGGTAATATCGTTTTCCCTGACGCATCCTACATCAGTGACTATTTGGTTTTTGATGCGGGCTATCGATCATCCTGCACTAAATACTCCTGTACCTAACGGTAAATTGTTATTAGCAAGGGAGCCTTTTTCATTGGAAGACGAGCGGCAATTGATATTAGAAGATCAAAGGGATACAATTGTTAGCAAAAACAGCGGCGGCGGCGCTACTTATGCTAAAATTGCTGCGGCTAGGAAACTGAAAATTCCGGTTGTGATGGTGCAGCGACCGCAGATTCCCGATGTTGAGCAGGTTGCTGATGTTTAAGGGGCGATCGCTTGGTTAATTAAGCAGTTATTAGTTATTAGTTATTAGTTACATCCTTGGGGCGATCGGAAAGTGCCAGCTCGCCTCAACTGAGGTTGTAGCAGCCAGACTGCAAGGATTCCTCTCCCCCAAGCGTCTATAACCAACTAAGCTACTATCAGCAGTTGGGGTTAAGGTCGCGGATCTGACGGGGTGACAACGCCTCTGTATTTTTGAGAGCGATCAATTTAAACCATTCTTAGTGCAAGGATTTCCGGTTTTTTGTCACTCCGTCAGGAGAATTACTCTAATAACCCTACCTAATCAGGAGAGTCAAATATATGCAATACAAAAACGGTATGCCAATTGCCATTATTGGCGCGGGAATATCAGGCATTACGACAGCCAATATTCTCAAGAAAAATGGCTTCCAAGCAGTTGTTTTTGAGAAATCCGAAAAGATGGGCGGAGTATGGGCAGTTGCATACCCAAACGTACACCTGCAAAATATCAGGGAACAGTATCATTTATCAGATTTTCCCTGGCCATTCACACCTGATTTACATCCCACCGGAGAACAAATCCTGAATTATTTGGGGCAAGCGGTCAACCATCTACAGCTTGATGTGCGGTTAAATCACCAAGTTATCGAACTAAAAGAAACAGAAGATGGCTGGCTATTAAGATATAAAAACCAGGACGGCGTTCACGAAAAATTATTTGGATACGTCGTTATCTCAGTTGGGCAATATACAGAAGGAAAGTATAAACCTGAATTTCCAGGTATCGAAGATTTCGGCGGGAAAATCATCACTGAACGGGATGTTCACACGCTTGATATATTTGATAATCAACGAGTTGTAATCGTTGGCTTCGGAAAGAGCGCCTTGGACATGGCGACTTTCGCAGCAAAACAAGGCGCGCAAGTAAATCATGTATTTCGTACACCGCGCTGGCTTATCCCCGAATGGATTTTGGGCGTACATTTTACCTACGCATTATTCAGCCGCTTTGGGACAGTGATGATGACAAGTTGGGCGCATCCAACCGCCATTGAACGTTTCCTGCACAATCGCCTTGGCTTCATTGTTTCAGCTTTTTGGGATTTGATTGCATCCATCTTCCGCTTTCAAGTTCAGCGAAATGTTTCTGGAAAAAGCGAAGCCGCCCAGGGTCGAATCAAAGCTGTACAACCAGACCACAAACTATTGCCTGATTTGCGTTCAGCCACAGCGGTTGCGCCTGAAAATTACTATCCGTTTATTGCAGAAGGAAAAATCTCGCCCCACCGTGCAGAATTATCTGGTTTTTCGCCAGAAGCAGTAAAGTTGAAAAATGGTTGCGAGATTCCATGCGATGTAGTCGTTCTATCTTTGGGTTCGCAAACGCCGATTTTTCCATTTTTGCCTGATAAATATCGAAAAATGTTGGAAACCGAATCCGATGGCGTGCAGTTATATCGCCACTTGCTTCATCCTCGCATTCCTGGCATTGCCTTTGCCGGGTTCAATCATGGATATATGCACGTGCCAGCAGTCGAAATTGCCACACAATGGCTATGTGCTTACTTGCGTGGTGAACTTGAGTTACCTTCCTGCGAAAATATGGAAAAAAGTATTGAATATATCCGCGAGTGGAAACGCGCAAATATTCAATTTGAACCTTCGCGATCCTGTGCGATTAATACTCGCTTTCAACAATATATTGACATCATGCTTAAAGATATGGGTGTTTCTCCTTATCGAAAATTGCCTAACCTTTTCGCTGAGATATTCGGTAGATATCAACCATCTGATTATCTTGGCGTATCGGAAGAATATAATCACAAAAAGAAAAGTCGCTCTACTCCACTACACCCTCTTCCGTTGGATACATGATTGCTTCCAAAGCTTATCAGGAGTCAATTGATATCAATTCCGGTGCAACGGAAAGTATTGTTGGGGTGCATCTCAGTTTTGCACATATATCAAGTGGAAAGTTGACCATTGAGATAAGCACAGCGCAGAGAAAGAATAG